>CAZGKS010000001.1:0-789 GCA_964526275.1 uncultured Methylobacterium sp.
CGTGCCGACGGACAGGGAGGGGATAATGGCCCCCAATTTCAAGACAATCGTGAGAAAATGCCGCTCCCCAAGCAGTAAATCCAGCCCAAGGAAACAAACAACGGCAAACAAAACGAACCACCAGCACTCGCTGCGCGACGCTCTCCCCGAAAAATCAGCGTATTTACGAAAGCACGTTGTGACAGCATCTGGAAAATTCATGGGATTTTTCTCCTCGATTGGCGTTAACCTACCGATCCACTTCCCCGAACACGATATCGAGCGAACCGAGAATAGCCGAAACATCGGCCAGCATATAGCCCTTGCACATGAAATCCATGGCGCTCAAATGTGCAAAACCGGGGGCGCGCAATTTGCACCGATAGGGTTTGTTGGTGCCATCGGACACCAAATACACGCCAAATTCGCCTTTTGGCGCTTCTACGGCGGCATAAACCTCGCCGGCCGGCACGTGATACCCTTCGGTATAGAGCTTGAAATGGTGGATCAAAGCTTCCATGGAACGCTTCATTTCGCCGCGTTTGGGCGGGACGATTTTGCCATCGAGCGCAGAAATCGCGGTTTTGCCCTCTGGCCCGCGCAAACGCGTGAGGCATTGCCGCATGATGCGCACCGATTGCCGCATCTCTTCCATGCGCAGGCAATAGCGGTCGTAATTATCGCCGTTTTTGCCGATCGGAATGTCGAATTCCAGGCTGTCATAACATTCATAGGGCATCGAGCGGCGTAAATCCCACGCGGCGCCCGAACCACGCACCATCACCCCCGAAAAGCCCCACGCCCAGGCAT
>CAZGKS010000001.1:799-34726 GCA_964526275.1 uncultured Methylobacterium sp.
CATCGTCGAGATTGACGATCCCGATATCGACATTGCGCTGCTTGAAGATGCGGTTATCGGTCAGCAAGCCTTCAAGATCGTCACAGACCTTGAGGAAGGGATCGCAGAACGCCTCGATATCGTTCAGCAAATCTTCGGGTAGATCCTGATGCACCCCGCCGGGGCGGACATAGGCGGCATGCATGCGCGCCCCGCACGCGCGCTCATAAAAAATCATCAGCTTTTCGCGCTCTTCAAACCCCCAAAGCGGCGGGGTGAGCGCGCCGACATCCATCGCCTGCGTGGTGACATTGAGCAGATGCGACAAAATACGCCCGATTTCTGAATAAAGCACGCGGATAAGCTGGCCGCGCATGGGCACGCTAAGACCCAGCAAGCGCTCCACCGCCAGCGCAAAAGCGTGCTCCTGGTTCATGGGCGCGACATAATCAAGCCGGTCGAAATACGGTACCGCCTGCAAATAGGTCTTGTGCTCGATCAGCTTTTCGGTGCCCCGATGCAGCAAGCCGATATGCGGATCGGTGCGGGTGACAATTTCGCCGTCGAGCTCCAGCACGAGGCGCAAAACGCCATGCGCCGCCGGATGCTGCGGGCCGAAATTGATGGTGAAGTTGCGTGTTTCAGGTTGTCCGGTCATGTCACCACCACGATCAAATCTTGATACCCACGCCCTTGGCGCGCAGTTTTGCCTGCGCAGCGGCAAGGCCGGCTGGGATAAACGTCTTTTCCATAAACTCCATGATCTGCGGCATACGCGCCATGAGCTGGGGAAATTTTGCCGTCACGCTCTTGCCGATCGGCGTTGAATAGAACGCGTCCAGCGCAATGATTTCCTCTGGCGTCAGAACTTCGAGCATATTCAGAATCGCAAACTTCTCCAACAAGGGCGCAGACTCAACCAAAGCCACGCGGAAAAATTCTTCAAAGAAGATATCAAGATCGGCTTCCTTGAGTCTCGGATTTTTGGAACGCATTTGCTGCACAAGACCCCGCCGCATCGAATCGGACATGCTTTTTAATTGCGTGCTCGTGTCGAAACTCTTGGCATAGGACCGCGCAGCTGCAACGGCGGTGGGTTCGTACCTGTTCAGTCGTTTATCAAAACGGGCATCGACCTCTTTCATTGTATCTTGCGCCAACACCGGCGTGTTGGCGACAAAAACGGCAACGAAGCATGAAAGGAAAAACCGGAGCATCAATCAGTTCCCCCTCGCCTTCTCATCGCCCGGCAGCACATATTCGCTGCCCTCCCATGGCGAGAGGAAATCGAAATTGCGGAATTCCTGATTGAGTTTCACGGGCTCATAGACCACGCGCTTTTGCGCATCGTCATAGCGCACCTCGACAAAGCCGGAGAGCGGAAAATCCTTGCGCAGGGGATGGCCTTCAAAGCCGTAATCGGTCAACAAGCGGCGCAGATCGGGGTGGTCTGTGAAGGGCACGCCATACATATCATAGGCTTCACGCTCAAACCAGTTCGCGCCGGGAAACAGGCCGGTGATCGAGGGCACGCTCTCGCCCTCGCCAACAGCAACACTGACCCTTATGCGGCGCACATATTTGGGGGAGAGGAAATGATAGACAATCTCGAACCGCTTGTCGCGCCCCGGATAATCCACCCCGCAAATATCGGTGAGGTTGATGAAAGCGCAATCGCTCTCGCCATGCAGATAGGTCACCACCGCGACAATCTCTGCGGCGGCGGCCTCCAAGGTCAATTCGCCATAAGCCACGCGCATCCCGGTAACCTTGCCCGGTAACGCGGCCATGATTTTTTCGCCCAGAGCCTTCAGCGTCGCGTTCATTGGTCTGCTTTCCGCGTGTTCATGTGTCTCAACCGCCTCATTCAGGCTTTGAATGCCGAAAAGTACCTGTTAAGGGCCTGTTCGGAAGAATGTTTCCGGCGCTGGCCTTACCGTTCGATCGTGCCGGTGCGGCGAATTTTTTTCTGCAGCAGCAGCACGCCATACAGCAAGGCTTCGGCGGTTGGCGGGCAGCCGGGCACGTAAATATCGACCGGCACCACGCGGTCACAGCCGCGCACGACCGAATAGGAATAATGGTAATAACCGCCGCCATTGGCGCAGGAGCCCATGGAAATGACATAACGCGGCTCGGGCATCTGGTCATAGACCTTGCGCAAGGCAGGCGCCATCTTGTTGGTGAGCGTGCCCGCGACAATCATGACATCCGATTGGCGAGGCGAACCGCGCGGGGCAAAGCCGAAGCGCTCGACATCATAGCGCGGCATGGAAAGCTGCATCATTTCAACCGCGCAACACGCCAGCCCGAAGGTCATCCACATGAGCGACCCGGTGCGCGCCCAATTGATCAGATCATCGGTTGCGGTAACCAAAAACCCTTTATCGGCGAGTTCATCGTTGATTTCGCTGAAATAAGGATCGTTCGCGCCAACCGGCTTGCCGGTAGCGGGGTCGAGAATGCCGCGCGGGGCGGGCGCAACCAAGGTCTGCATCGCAGCAGGGGGCGAAATCGCGGATGTAAGGGGCGCGGTTGTCAGGGTCGCGGTTGTCATGGCTCAATCCCATTCCAGGGCGCCTTTGCGCCATTCATAGATAAACCCGATGGTCAGAACCCCGAGAAAGACCATCATGGACCAGAACCCGAAGGGGCCGATCTCCCGCAGGGCCACCGCCCACGGAAACAGGAAAGCGACCTCCAGATCGAAAATGATAAAGAGGATGGCCACCAGATAAAACCGCACATCGAACTTCATCCGCGCGTCATCGAAGGCGTTGAAGCCGCATTCATAGGCGGAAAGCTTTTCCGGATCCGGGTTTTTATAGGCCAGCGCAAAGGGCGCGATCATCAGCGCAAGGCCGATAACCAGACTGAGCCCGATGAACAGGGCGAGCGGCAAGTAATCAAGGAGCAAGCTATTCATGGGACCCCGATTAAAGGAGGCGCGAACGCGGCGCAAGCGCCCAAATGCACGATGCGCCGATTTTAGCGCCTTCTTCGACCTTTTGGCGAGAGAAAAATTGCGCCGCAAATCCCGCTCATCCGCAAGCCCTGCCCCGACACCGCGCTCGGCAGCGGGCTATAGGCACCGTTATGCGCCGTTTTCTGGCACAGCAGAAGCGCATAAGCGCTGCAAGCCGCCAAAGACTTGGGTGAATAGAGGCTTGGGTGAATAGAGGCTTGGGTGAATAGAGGGTTAGTAAAGCCTTGGCAGAACCGCACACAATATAGGGAAGGCAGCCGGTATAGCGGGAGGGCAGCAGATAAATGGCGCGGGCGACGGGGCTCGAACCCGCGACCTCCGGCGTGACAGGCCGGCACTCTAACCGACTGAGCTACGCCCGCAACCCTGCGCCGCCAAAGCAGCGCGTGGCGGCACGGTTACGCGATGGAGGGCGCGCGTGTCAACCCCTCCTCCACCTTTGTCGACGTTTTGGGTGCTTTTCTCCGCGCGATGCGTGTCATCATGGTTAAGAACGCGTTATGCACGCCCGGTCAGCGCACCACGCCTTCGGCTTTGAGCAGCAAGGTTGTCTCATATAAGGGCAGCCCGACAACGGCGCTGTAAGAGCCGCTTATATGCGCAATATAGGCTGAAAAAAGGCCTTGAATCGCGTATCCGCCTGCTTTTCCGTGCCATTCCAGACTATCCAGATAAAGGCGTTTTTCCTCCAGGCTCAAGCGCTTGACCTTCACCCGCGTTTCGGATCGCTTGAGCCGCACCTTGCCAGAGGCGCCGATCACCACAACGGCCGTATGAACCCGGTGCGCACGCCCGCCAAGCAGCTCCAGGCACGTTTCCGCCTGTTCAACTGATTCGGCCTTGGGCAAAATCCGCTGCCCGACAGCAACAACCGTATCAGCGGCCAGAATCACGGCTTGCTCCGGTTGCGGCACGAGCAGCGCGCGCGCCGCATGGGCCTTCTCGCGCGCCATGCGTTCAGCATAGCGTGCGGGGGCCTCCCGCTTGCCGGGGGTTTCATCGATATGCGGCGCAAGAAGGCGCACCGGAACCACCCCTATTTGTGCCAGCAGGTCCAGCCGACGAGGCGAAGCGGAAGCCAGAATGAGGTCGGGGAAGCGATGCATCAAATTTTCCTGCCCTGTTTTGTGTCATACCCTGCCATAATGCTTGCAACGTCTGCCTAGTTTGCGCAAGATAGCGAAAAAGGGATAAAGATGCAGGATACAGAGGCGGGCTAAAGGTAAATGGTGCAAAATATCGACCTTTGCCAAACTCTGAATACAAACGTACGAAGACACCAAATACTTATAAATCACTTGGGGCAAAACCCCTGATACAAAATCCTTGGGAGGAAAAAACCATGTCCACTATATCTCGTTTGCACCCATCCATACCGGCGGCGTTGGCGGCAAAAACCGCCTCCCGGCGTGCTTTCTTGCAGGCCGTTCTGGCAGGCTCCGCACTGGTGAGCCTTGGCAGCGCGGCTTTGGCGCAGGCGCTGTCCAGCTTGCAGATTTTTGTCCCCGCAGCGCCCGGCGGCGGCTGGGATTCCACCGCCCGTGCCATTGAGGCCGTGATGCGGGCCGAGAAAATTCTCGAAACTTTTCAGGTCGAGCACGCCCCCGGCGCGGGCGGCGTGGTCGGCATGCCCAAATTTATCGGCACCAAAAAGGGCCAGAACAACGCGGTCATGGTCGGCGGCATGGTGATGGTGGGGGCGATTATCGCCAACAAGGCCCCCCTTAAAATGACCGATCTCACCCCCATTGCGCGCCTGACCGGCGAATTCGAGGTGATTGTGGTGCCGGCCGAAAGCCCGTTCAAGACCCTCACAGATCTGATCACCGCCTTCAAGGCGGATCCGGGTAAAATCTCCTGGGCGGGTGGTTCTGCGGGCGGCACAGACCATATTTTAGCGGGCATGATCGCCAAGGATGTCGGGGTGGACCCCAAAAAGGTCGCTTATGTCGCTTATTCTGGCGGTGGACCGGCTGTTGCGGCCATTCTGGGCAATCAGGTCAGTTGCGGCGTTTCCGGCTATGGCGAATTTGCCGAGCATATCAAGGCGGGCAAGATGCGCCTTCTGGCCATCTCCGCCGACAAGCGACAGGCGGGTATCGACGCCCCGACCTTGCGGGAGCAGGGCGTGAAGGTTGACCTGTTCAACTGGCGCGGCGTGTTTGGCCCGCCGGGTATGGCCAAAGCTGACCAACAAGCCTTGGTTGCCTTGTTCGACAAACTGAATGCCAGCGCAGGGTGGAAAGCTGAACTGACAAAACGGGACTGGACCGGCATTTACCTGAGCGGAGATGCCTTTGGCGGTTACATAACCAGCGAAGTTGACCGGATAACCAGCATTTTGAAAGATCTCGGCCTTGCCTCCTGATCCACACCGGGTTGACCCGGCGCCAATCGACATCACCCCACCGGAAGGCGAGGTTATCCGCCAAAACCCTCCGGTGGCGTGGCGCGAGATTTTGCTCGGGCTGGCCATGCTTGCCTTCACCTTGCTGCTGGTGAAGGCAACGCAGATCATCCCCGTTTCCACCTATGCCAAAGTTGGCCCGGCCGTCTTCCCTTGGGCGATAACGATCGGGTTTGGGGTCACCGCGCTACTGGTCCTTGTGCAAGCATTGCGGGGGGGGTGGGTTGAGCCAGAAGCCTGCCAGACCAATTTCAAAGGCCTGGGGCTGATGTGCCTCGGGCTGGTGCTGAATTTGGTGCTCATTGCCGGCTTATCTTATGGCGACCGGGTTATCGTGCCCGCTTTCGGGTTCATTTTATCCTCCAGCGTGTTGTTTTTGTTCACCGCGCGCGCCTTTGGCTCGTTCCAGCCCATGCGCGATGCTTTGGTCGGCTTTATGCTGGCCTTGGGCGCCTATATCGCGTTCGACCGTCTTCTAGGGTACCGTATCGGCTCCGGCATCGTTGAAAGGTTCCTGTGATGGAAACCCTCCAGCATCTTATGGGCGGGTTTTCGCTCGCGCTTACCCCCATCAACCTGCTGTGGTGTCTGGTGGGGGTGGCGGTTGGTACGGCGGTGGGGGTGCTCCCGGGCATCAGCCCATCGCTGACCATCGCCTTGCTGCTGCCGATGACCGCCAAGGTAGACCCTACCGCGACCTTCATTCTGTTTGCCGGTATCTATTACGGCGCGATGTATGGCGGCTCGACCACCTCCATTCTGGTCAATACACCCGGCGAGAGTTCCACCATCGTGACGGCCTTGGAAGGCAACAAGATGGCGCGGCGCGGGCGGGCGGGCGCGGCTTTGGCCACGGCGGCAATCGGCTCGTTCGTCGCCGGAACAATCGGCACGCTCGGCATCACGTTTTTGGCGCAACCTGTTGTCAATTTTGCCCTGCGCTTTGGCCCTGCCGAATATTTCTCGCTCATGCTGGTCTGCTTTATCACGGTTTCTGCCGTTCTTGGCTCTTCGGCGGTGCGCGGCTTGGCCGCTTTGTTTTTCGGCATGTTTTTAGGTTCGATGGGGGTGGACAACCAATCGGGCCAATTGCGCTATACCTTTGGCCTGACCGAACTTTTTGACGGGGTGGGGGTAGTTACGGTCGCGGTTGGGCTGTTTGCGGTGGGCGAAACCTTGTGGCTTGCCGCCCAACCGCGCCATCGGGACGAGATTTTAGCCCTTACCGGCCCGGTTTTCATGACGCTGGACGATTGGCGGCGCTCGTGGAAAGCGTGGATTCGCGGTGCCTTGATCGGCTTTCCAATTGGCGCGCTCCCGGCGGGAGGGGCAGAAATTCCAACCTTCCTGTCCTATTCGATCGAGAAAAAACTCTCCAAACATCCCGAAGAATTCGGCCATGGCGCGATTGAAGGCGTTGCGGGGCCGGAAGCGGCCAACAACGCCGCCGCCGCCGGGGTGCTGGTGCCGATGCTGGCCTTGGGCCTGCCCACATCTGCCACGGCGGCGGTGATGCTCTCTGCCTTCCAGAGCTATGGCATTAACCCGGGGCCGCAATTGCTGCAATCCAACCCCGCTTTGGTATGGGCCTTGATTGCCTCGCTCTATATCGGCAATGTCATGTTGCTCGTCCTCAACCTGCCGCTGGTCGGGTTATGGGTAAAGATGCTGCGGATCCCGGCGCCGTTGCTTTATGGCGGTATCCTGATTTTTGCGACCTTGGGCACCTATGGGATTTCTCGTTCGGTTGTCGATCTGGGCATGCTGTATCTGATCGGGATTGTTGGGTTTTTCATGCGTAAATTTGATTTTCCCACCGCGCCCGTGATCATTGGCATGATTTTGGGCCCGGTTGCAGAAATGAATTTCCGCCAGGCCCTGACCATCAGCCAGGGGAGTTTATCGATTTTCATCGAAAAACCGCTTTCGCTGTTTTTGCTGATCGTGGCGGCCTTGGCGCTGATAGCCCCTGCCCTCTTCCGGATTTACCAGAAAAAAGCTGCATGACCGTGCCGATTGTCGTGCTTGAATTTGTCTTGCCTGCAAGGGCTACCCTGCCCGCGTGCTGGGGGAGCTTGCTGGCCGTTGCGCGCGGTGTGCAGGCATGAGCGCGGGGGTTTTTGCACTGGTGATCGCCTCCGCCTTGTGCCATGCGGGGTGGAATGCGCTGATCAAGCTCAAGATGGACCCTTTCTGGTCGATTGTGCTGATCAATGCCGCCAGTGGATTGGTGGGGCTGATCGCCCTCCCCTTTACCGGTCTGCCTGGCCTCGATTCTGCGCCGTATCTTGCGCTCTCGCTGGTGCTGCATCTTGGCTATTATACAACCCTGATCTTCTCGTATCGCCATGGCGATATGGGCGTTGTTTACCCCGTTGCGCGCGGCGCGGGTGCGCTGCTGATCGCCGGGGTGAGCGTGGTTGTGTTCGGGCAATCGCTGCCCTTGGGCGCCTTGATCGGGATAAGTGTGCTGGCTGGCGGAATTGTGCTGCTGGCCCAAAAGCGCAAGCCTTCCGAGCCGCAAAACGCCGAATCCTCCGGCCGGGCGGTGCTCTATGCGCTGGCTACCGCGCTGACAATTTGCGGCTATACGCTCTCCGATGGCGCAGGCGCGCGCGCCTCGGGCAATGCCTTTGGCTATGCGGCGGCGTTGTTTGTGATCAATGTTGTGCCACTCACCCTGTTTGCGTTCTGGCGCCATGGTGTCGTAGGCTTTGCGGCCCTGCGGCCGCATTGGCGTAAAGGTCTGGCGGGCGGAGGCATGTCTTTTGCCTCTTATGCCATTGCGATTTACGCCATGAGTGTCGCGCCGATCCCGCTGGTTGCGGCCACGCGCGAAGTGAGCGTGCTGTTTGCCGCCTTGCTTGCGGTGTTCGTACTGCGTGAACCGCTGCGCCTCAACCGCATGCTGGGGGCTTTGCTGGTTGTCGCCGGGTTGATCACGATGCGTCTGGCGTAATACCAAAGGTCATTGGTATAAATTACCGCAACCGCCAGCGTTGCAGGCGACGAAACACGCCATATTCCAGCCCGATCTGCACGCCTTTGGCGGCCATGGCGGTCAAGACCAGACAGGTTGCCATGGCAGCGGCGGAAGCGGTTGCGCCCGCCTCATCCATATGGATAATCGCCACCGATGCCAGCCGGGTTGAGGGGCCATAGAGAAAAATCACGGCCGAAAGCGTGGTGAGCGCATTCACGAACAAATAGGTCGCAACATCGAGAATAGCGGGCAAGGAGATCGGCGCGCTCACCCGCGTAAACAGCCGCCAGAACGGCACCTTCAGCGCCAAGGAAACCGATTCGAACTCGCGGTCGAGTTGCTTGAACGCGGTGGTCGCCGCAATATGTGCCACGGTATAAAAATGGCCGATCGTGCTCACCACCAGCAATGGCATGCTCGCATAAAATATGGTCAACGGATTAGCCGGGTTATTGATGAAAAACACCGTGCCCAACCCGAAAACCAGCCCCGGCACCGCCATCGGTATCATGGCCAGAAAATGCGCGGCATTGCGCAACCACGAGAGAGCACGGATTTTCTCGATCAGATACGCGCCCGGCACAACAATCGCCGTGCCGATCAGCGCGACCAGAAGGGCCAGCCGGAGCGAGGTGAAATAGGGCTCCCACCCGCCAGGGTCAACCGCCGGAAAATCATAATGCCGCAGGGTCAGTTGCAGATTATACGGCCAATATTGAATAAACGACGCCCAGATCGCTACGCCTAGCATGCCCGCCAGCGCCAGCCCCATGGCAAGGCAAAACCCGAACAGCACGCTATCGCGCAAGGTATTGCGCGGCGGAAAATATGCCACCGCCCGTGCAGAGACCAAAGCCACCTGCCGGGCCTGAAAAAAGCGGTCGGCGGCAAAGGCCAGCACCGCAGGCACCAGCAAAATGAGCCCGACCACCGCCCCCATCTCGAAATTTTGCTGGCCGACAATCTGGCGATACGCATCGGTTGCCAGCACGCGGAACTGCCCGCCAATCACCTTGGCGATACCGAAATCGGTAATTACCAGCGTAAAGACGACAAAAAACGCGCTGACCAAACCATAGCGTATCCCCGGCAGGGTGATCGTGAAAAATCGCCGCAAGCGCGAAGCCCCCAGCGCCTCGGCTGCTTCATAAAGCCGCTGATCCGAAAGGCGCAAAGCGGCCAGCAACAACAGCACGGCATGCGGAAAAGTGGCGACAACCTGCGCTAAAATGATGCCATCGGCACCGTAGATCGAAAATTCCTTGCTAAAAAAAGATCGCAACAACCCCTGATTGCCAAACAGATAGATGAGCGAAATGGCCGAAAGCAGGGAGGGCGCAAAAAGCGGCAGCAAGGCGAGCGCAAAAAACAGCGTTTTGAGCCATATCCGTGTGCGCGCCAAGGCATAGGCATAGGGCAAAGCCAAAGCGAGGGTCAAAAGGCTGGCGGTCAACGCAACAAACAGCGAATTATAGACCGGCACCAACAAGGCGGGCGTTGAAAAATAGGTCCGGAAATTGGCAAGCCCGACAAATTGCCCCTGTGCGTTCTCGAACGCCTTGGACAACAGCGCCCATAACGGCATGGCAACGCTTAAGATTAAAAACGCGGCAAGCGCCACCAGCAAGGCGGCCGCGACCCAGGCTTCCGGAATACGCCGCTTCACGGGTGGGCCTTGCGCGCAAAAACCCGCGCGGCGGCACGATCAAGGGTCACGCGCAGGCTTTGGCCGTCTTGCAACTTTGCGGCGGCTTCCACCGGCAGATCGGCGAGCAGGGGTACAAAATCGCCGTTCGGGAGCGGCGCTTCAAGCCCCGGCAAATCGAGGCTGAGCCGTGTATGCGCCCCCAGAAATTCACGCCCGCCAAGCTGCGCGCTTAAATCCCCCGCCTCCCCCGGCAAGGCCAGCCGAACGGCCTCTGGACGCAAGGCAAGCCAGACCGGGGTGCCGGGAGGGGCAGGCTGGCGGGGCATTTGCTCTGCTGCGAGCACCAGCGATTGCTTACCCAGTAGAAGCGTATCGCCCTCCCCCATTCGGGCAGGCAAAAACGCCACGCGGCCAACAAATTCCGCCGCGAAGGGATCGCAGGGCTGCGTATAAAGCTGCTCCGGCGTGCCGATCTGCACAACGCGCCCCGCGCGCATCAAGACAATGCGATCGGCCATGGACAGGGCTTCCTCGCGGTCATGGGTCACCATGATTGTCGTGATACCGAGCTGTCGGTGCAGCGCACGGATATGCGTGCGCAGCCGCAACCGCACCAAGGCATCGAGCGCGGAGAGCGGTTCATCGAGCAGCAGCAAGCGCGGATTGGGCGCCAGCGCGCGCGCCAAAGCCACACGCTGTTGCTGCCCGCCCGAAAGCTGGGCAGGGTATTTATGCCCCTCCCCCGCCAAACCCATGCGCTCCAGCAGGCTTTCCGCCTGCGCCCGCTTTTGCGCCGCACGCCCGCTTAAGCCATAAGCGATATTTTGCCGCGCCGTGAGATTGGGAAACAGCGCATAGGATTGAAACACCAGCCCCACCCCGCGCTGCGCAACTGGCGCGGTGGAAACATCCTGCCCATCAATAAAAACCTGTCCGGAATCTTGCCGCTCCAGCCCGGCAATTACCCGCAGCAAGGTGGTTTTGCCGCAGCCTGAAGGGCCAAGAAAACACACAAATTCACCGGGAGAAAACTCAAGATCAATCGCCTCAAGCGCGTTAAAAGCGCCAAAGCGTTTGCGAACCCCGGCAAGGCGCAAAAAGGGCGGCGTATCTGGCGCAAGCGGCTGCGAGGCTGCACGGCCCAAACCGGCCTGCCCCGCCGCTTGCATCGCCACCTGCCCTTCAGCGTCCGGCGCGCTGTGCCCCGCCGCCATGGCCTCTCCTGCCGTCATGCGATCCCCCAAGCGGGCAAAAGCCGTGGCAGAGCAGCCCATGCACCGACCAGAGAGGGAGCCAAAACCGACATGGAACCGCAGAGCGTTGGCAAGAGGCCGCCGTTATTTCGGTTGTGCCTTGCTTTCATAGCGCTTCACCCATTCGGCGAGAATGCGCTCGCGGTTATCGGCCATCCAGCCGAAATCGTTTTTGACCATCTTGCCTTCGGCATCGAGCGGATAATTCGCCGGGGCGCTTTTAACCGCCGGATGCGCGGTCAGGGCGTAATATTGGCCATAGAGCTTGTTGGCATCTTCGGTGGCGACCCAATCCATCAGCTTTTTGGCCAATTCAAGATTTTTGGTGCCCTTGACAATGCCAGAGGCCTCCATATCCCAGCCCGCTCCATCCTCCGGAACAATCAGCTCGATAGGGGCGCCATTGGTTTTCTCGCGCGCGCCGCGCATATCATAGCCGATCCCCATAATCTGCTCGCCCTTGGCGGCCTGCACGCAAGGCGCAGAGCCCGAATGCGTGTAAACTGCAATGTTATTATGCAGTCTATCCATAAACGCCCACGCCTTGGCTTCCCCCATGGTTTGCAGCCATGCCGCCACCATGAGATAACCGGTGCCCGAAGAGACCGGATGCGGCATCACCACCTTGCCCTTATAGCTGGGGGCGGTGAGGTCTTCCCACACTTTAGGGCGGACCGCGCCCGCTTTGGCGCCTTCGATTGTATTGAAGCACGCAACCGCAATAAACGCATCCATACCGGTCCAGGTGTAGGGGGCCTTGGTATCGCGGAAATTGGCTTTGAGCGCTTGTGCGCCTTTGGGCTCATAGGTTTCGAGCAGATTGGCCTTCTCGAACAACAACAAGGAGGTTGCCGCCAGCCCCAAAATCACATCGGCGCGCGGATTATCCTTTTCGGCCAGAAAGCGCGAGGTGATCACCCCGGTGGATTCGCGCACGAACACAATATCGATTTCCGGGATAGCCGCCTCGATTTTGGATTTGAACAAGGTGAGCTGGTCGTTCTCCATGGCCGTATAGGCGGTCACCTTGGTGCGCGTTTGCGCCAAAGCGGGCAAGGATGACAGCCCGGCCAGGCTGGCCACGAGCAAAAGGGCGCGAGCCGTTTTTATGCGAGCAAGGGGGGTGCGCAACATGATCAGCTTCCTTGTTGATACGATACGAATGATACAAAATTTCCGGCCTATTATAGAACATGCACCCGGCACGAGGCAACCCGCCTGACCAAGCCTATCGCCTGTCTTTGGGCGCAGGCCAGATAGAGAATCAGTTGGCAGGTTACGCCAGCCCCAAAAAGGCCGGCAAGGCGCCAATATCGGATAAAACGGCATCGGCCTGTTGAAAAAGTGCGGCGGCGGGATCGCAGTTATCCACAACGCCGACCGCGATTGCATAAACCCCGGCCGCGCGCGCAGGCCATGTCATGGGCGCTGTCCCCCACCATGGCGACCGCGTGCGCGGGAAGACCAAACCGGCGCACAATTTCGCGCAAAGGCTGCGGCGAGGGTTTGCGGCCAAAGCCGGAATCGTAGCCGATCACTTCATCTACCAGCGCGCCAAGCCCCAAAGCGGCGATTTGCGCCTGCGCGGGCGCTTGGGCATCGTTGGTGAGCACGCCAATCTTCAACCCTGCGCGTTTGAGCGCGCCAAAAACCGCTGCCGGCTGCCCTAAAGGCGCCAGATACTGGAGCGAAAACCGCGCCATCAAGGCATCCAGCTCCGGCAAAAAATGCGCATCCTGCGCGCGGCCCACCGCTTGCGCCCAATCGGGCGCGAAATCGGCCGAAGCCTCCGCCAGAAAGGGCGAGGCGGGATCAAGTTTGCCGGTGTGCAGATCATAGCGCGCCAGAGCGGCAAGGCGCGCCAGCGCCCCCGCATCCCCTGCCGCCAGCGCCTCAAGCGTTGCGTGCAAGGTGGGGATCCAGGTGCGCGCAAAATCGACAAAAGTGCCGTCTTTATCCAAAATAACCGCGCGCAACCCGGCCGCCCAAGGCGGTGGGGAGGCGCCCATGTGCCACATTTTGTCGATCACGCGAGCGCCCGCGCCCTGCCCTTGCGGCGCCAGCATGTTAAAACAACCCCTCGACCTCGCCTTGCGCATTGAGGCGGATCCGCTCGGCAGAGGGTACTTTGGGCAAGCCGGGCATGCGCATGATCTCGCCGCAAATCGCCACGACAAACCCTGCCCCCGCCGACAGCGAAGCCTCCCGCACCCGCACGACATGCCCCGTTGGCGCGCCGCGCAATTCGGGGTCGGTGGCAAAGGAATATTGCGTCTTGGCCACGCATATGGGCAAATGGCCGTAGCCTGCTTTCTCAAAAGCGGCAAAATCTGCGGCCGCCTTGCTCTCGAACTGCACCTCAGCCGCGCCGTAAATTTCCCTTGCGATACGGCGCATTTTATCGGCAAGCGGCATTTCATCGGCATAAAGCGGCGCAAAAGGCTGCGCGCGCGGCCCTTCCGCCAGTTGGACAACCGCCTGCGCCAGCGCCTCCACCCCCGCGCTGCCTTGTGCCCAATGGCGGCACAGCACAGCCTTCACCTGCAAATGCTGCGCACAATGCGCCTGCACCAGCGCAATTTCAGCGTCGGTATCGGCGACAAAATGGTTGATCGCCACGATAATCGGCACGCCAAATTTGCGCAGGTTTTCCACGTGACGCGCCAGATTGGCCAGCCCCAGTTGCACGGCTTCGGTATTCTCGGTGCCCAGCGCGTCTTTGGGCACGCCGCCATGCATTTTAAGCGCACGGATAGTGGCCACCACCACCGCCACGGCTGGTGTGAGGTCACCCTTGCGGCATTTGATATCAAAGAATTTTTCAGCACCCAGATCCGCCCCGAACCCGGCTTCGGTGACCACGTAATCCGCCAGTTTCAGCGCCGCTTTGGTCGCGATGAGCGAATTGCAGCCATGGGCGATATTGGCGAACGGCCCGCCATGCACAAAAGCGGGGTTGCCCTCCAGCGTTTGCACCAGATTAGGCGCCAGCGCATCCTTGAGCAGAACCGCCATAGCCCCTTCCGCCTTGAGATCGCGCGCGAAAATGGCGGTTTTGTCGCGCCGGTAACCGACAATCATGCCGCCCAGCCGCGCCTCCAGATCCGCCATATCGGTGGCCAGACAAAACACCGCCATCACCTCCGAGGCGACGGTGATATCAAACCCATCCTCGCGCGGATAGCCATTGGCGGCGCCCCCCAGCGACGACACAATAGCCCGCAGCGAGCGGTCATTCATGTCGATCGCGCGGCGCCAGACCACGCGTCGTGTATCAAACCCCAGCGCATTGCCCCAATAGATATGGTTGTCGATCAGCGCGGACAGTAGGTTATGCGCCGCGCCGATCGCGTGAAAATCGCCGGTGAAATGCAGGTTGATCTGCTCCATGGGGACAATTTGCGCGTAGCCGCCGCCTGCCGCCCCGCCCTTGACGCCAAAACACGGCCCAAGGGAGGGCTCACGCAGGCAGATCATGGCGCGTTTGCCGATCCGGTTGAGGCCATCCCCCAGCCCGACCGTGGTGGTGGTTTTCCCCTCGCCCGCAGGGGTTGGGTTGATCGCGGTGACCAGAACAAGCTTGGCAGCCGGATTATGCGGGCGCGCGGCCAAAGTGGCCAGATCGATTTTGGCAATATACCGCCCATAGGGCTGCAAGGCGGTTTCTGCCACGCCGATCTTTGCCGCAATATCGGCAATAGGCGCCAAAGAGGCCTTGCGGGCTATTTCAATATCGCTCACCATCGCTATGCTCCGCGTGTTTAAGGTATAGTCATGCTTCTATGCTCTGATTCCTGCCCTATGTGCAATGCTGTTGCAGCCAAGCGGCACTCCCTTTGCGGCTGAGCGCTTGCAGGCGATCTCTCTTGCACGCGGGCGTGTTTGCGGGCAAATTGCCAGAGAATGTATTTTAAGGTTAAAATATCTAGTCGGAGTATGCATGCCTCAATCCCCCCTTTCAGCGCCGTTGCGCCCCGCCGCCCGCACCAGCCCCAAAGGCCGTGCGCTGGACGCAGCTGCCGTGGCGGATGTGGAAGCCTTGCTGGCAGGCAAGACAAATCGCCGCGACCACCTGATCGAATATCTCCATGCTTTGCAAGATCATTTCGGCGCGCTTCATGCCCGGCATCTCAAGGCTTTGGCCGAATGGATGCGGGTATCGGAAGCAGAGATTTTTGAGGTCGCAAGCTTTTACGCCCATTTCGATTATGTGCGCGAAGGCGAGCGCGCCCCCCCTGCCCTCACTTTGCGGGTTTGCACAAGCGTGTCGTGCCAACTTGCAGGCGCGCAAGCCTTGCTCGCCGCCTTGCGCGCGGGCACAGACCCACGCCAGATCCGCGTGCTGGAAGCGCCATGCATCGGCCAATGCGACGCCGCCCCGGCGGTGCTGGTGGGGCATAACCCGGTGCGCCATGCCGATGCGGCCCGCGTGCTTGCGGTGGCCAAAGCCGATACCACGCAGCCAGACCTGCCCGCCTATACCACGCTCGAAGCGTATCGCGCGGGGGGTGGGTATCAGGTGCTGGCGGAGGTTCTGGCCGGTAAACGCGCGCCGGAAACCATTATCGCAACCCTGTTGGAAGCAGGGCTGCGCGGGCTGGGCGGGGCGGGTTTTCCGGCCGGGCGCAAATGGCAAACCGTACGCGCCGCCCCTGCCCCGCGCCTGATGACGATCAATGCCGATGAGGGCGAGCCGGGCACCTTCAAAGACCGCGCGTTGCTGGAGAGCGATCCGCACCGTATGCTTGAAGGCGCGCTGATCGCCGCCCATTGCGTCGCAGCGGAGCGGATTTATCTTTATATCCGCGATGAATATACCGCCGCGCGCTTGGTTCTGGCGCGCGAAATCGAGGCGCTGGCGCAAGCCGGGTTGCTTTCCACCCCTATCGAGGTCCGGCGCGGCGCGGGCGCCTATATTTGCGGGGAGGAAAGCGCCATGCTGGCCTCGATCGAGGGCGGGCGCGGCCTGCCACGGCACCGCCCGCCTCTGATCGCCGAAAACGGGCTGTTCGGGCGCCCGACGCTCAATCATAATGTTGAAACGCTGGCCTGGATCCGCGATATTCTGGCACTGGGAGCGCAGGCTTTTGCCGCCCAAGGGCGCAACGGGGGCAAAGGCCTGCGCGCTTATTCGGTCTCTGGCCGCGTGCAACAGCCGGGGGTCAAGCACGCGCCTGCTGGCATTACCGCAAGTGCGCTGATCGAGGATTATTGCGGCGGTATGGCGGAAGGCCACATTCTTGCCGGGTTTTTGCCCGGCGGCGCTTCGGGCGGGATGTTGCCCGCTTCGCTGGCGAATATCCCGCTCGATTTCGGCACGCTCGATGCCTATGGCGCCTTTGTCGGCTCACATGCGCTGGTGGTGTTTTCGCATGCCGATGATCCGCAAGCCATTGCGCTCAACCTGCTGGCGTTTTTTGCCGAAGAGAGCTGCGGCCAATGCACGCCCTGCCGGGTTGGGTGCGAGACGCTTCATGCGCTGATCGCGCACCAAAAGCCGGAGGGCAGCGCTGCCGATACCGCCGTGATCGCGGATCTTGAACACGCGATGCGGCTAGGGTCGATTTGCGGGCTTGGACAGGCAGCACCCAACCCGGCCCGCAGTTGGCTGCGGTTTTTTGCCTCCCAGACTTCGCCAGATCTTGTGCAGCCAAATCTTGCGCAGCCAGAGGCCAAAACGCCCGCCCTTCTCCCGCCCTCCCCTGCGCCGGAGGTCTCCCATGGCTGAAACCTTCCCCCTGTCGCTTGATGGCCGCGCGGTCCGCGCGCATGCCAACGAAACCTTGTTCGAGATCGCCAAACGGGAAGGCACCTTGCTGCCGCATCTGTGCCATGCCGATGCCCCCGGCTACCGGGCAGATGGCAATTGCCGCGCCTGCCTTGTCGAGATCGAGGGCGAGCGCACTTTGGCCGCTTCGTGCATCCGCAAGGCTAGCCCCGGCATGGTCGTGCGCACCACCAGCGACAAGGCGGTCAAAACCCGCGCGATGATGCTGGAAATGCTGGCGGCCAATATGCCCGCGCGCGACCACGCGCCAGATCCGCAGGCGCCTTTCTGGCACTGGCATGCGCAAACCGATGCGCAAAGCGGGCGGCTGCCCAAAACCGCGCATGGCCTGCCGGAGGCTCCCCATGGCCTGCCGGAAGCTCCCCATGGCCAGCTTAATCCAGGTGCGCCCAATCTGGTGACGCCCGCTGCGGCGGGGCTTGCGCTGCACGATTCCTCGCATATCGCCATGGTTGTTAATCTGGAGGCGTGCATCGCCTGCGGTTTATGCGTGCGCGCCTGCCGCGATGTGCAGGCCAATGATGTGATCGGCATGGCGTATCGCGGGGCGTATTCCCGCCCGGTTTTTGATCTGGCGGACCCGATGGGCGAGTCCACCTGCGTGGCTTGCGGGGAATGCGTCCAAATTTGCCCCACCGGCGCCTTGCTGGAACGCACCAGCGCGGAGACACCAGCGCCCGCGCCTGCGGCCCCGGCTGTGGCGGAGACGCAAACCCCTTCGGTCTGCCCCTATTGCGGCGTTGGCTGCCTCACAACCCTTGTGGTGCGCGATGATCACATTATCCGGGTAGATGGCCGCGATGGCCCGGCCAATGAAAACCGCTTATGCGTGAAAGGGCGGTTCGGGCAAGATTACCCGCGCCATCCTTCGCGCCTCACCGTGCCGCTGATCCGCCGGAGCGATGCCCCCAAAGCCGGGGATGCGCCCGGTCGTCTCGACCATTTCCGGGAGGCAAGCTGGGCGGAAGCCATGGCCCATGCCGCGAAGGGCTTTGGCGCGATCAAAGCGGCGCATGGCCCGCGCGCACTGGCCGGGTTTGGCTCGGCCAAAGGCTCCAACGAGGAAGCGTATCTGTTTCAAAAGCTGGTGCGTACCGGCTTTGGCAGCAACAATGTCGATCATTGCACAAGGCTATGCCATGCCTCCTCGGTGGCAGCCTTGCTTGAAGGGGTGGGGTCTGGCGCGGTTTCCGCCCCCTTCACCGCCGTTGCCGATGCCGATGTGATCGTGGTGATCGGCGCCCGCCCGACCGAAAACCACCCGGTTGCCGCCAGTTATTTCAAGCAGGCGGCCAAAGCGGGCAAAACCTTGATCGTGCTCGATCCGCGCGGTTCTGCCCTCATGCGTCATGCCGCGCAGGCGGTGCGCTTCAAACCGGGGGCGGATGTCGCCTTGCTCAATGCGATGCTGAACACGATTGTGAGCGAAAACCTGTATAATGCGGATTATATTGAACAACATGTCGAAGGATTTGAAGAATTCGCGCGCCATATCGCCCCGTTTACGCCGCAAGCCATGGCGCCGCATTGCGGGGTAAGCGCAGAGCAAATCCGCATCATCGCCCGCCTTTATGCCAAAGCAAACGCCGCGATGATCTTCTGGGGCATGGGCGTCTCGCAGCATGTCCATGGCACCGACAATGCCCGCTGCCTGATCGCGCTGGCGCTCCTCACCGGGCAGATCGGCCGCCCCGGCACGGGGCTCCACCCGCTGCGCGGGCAGAACAACGTGCAAGGCGCTTCAGACGCCGGGTTGATCCCGATGTTTTACCCCGATTACCAAAGCGTGGAGAATGCGCCTGTCCGCGCGCGGTTTGAGGCCGCCTGGGGCACCCCGCTCGATCCTGAGCGTGGGCTGACCGTGGTGGAAATTCTCAACGCCGCGCAGGCAGGCACCTTGCGCGGCCTGTTCGTAATGGGCGAAAACCCCGCCATGTCCGACCCCGACCAGATCCACGCCCGGCAGGCTTTGGCCAAGCTGGAGCATCTGGTGGTGCAGGATATTTTCTTTACCGAAACCGCCTGGCATGCCGATGTGATCTTCCCCGCCTCCGCCCATGCGGAAAAGCTGGGCACCTACACCAATACCAACCGGCAGGTGCAGCTTGGTCGCCCCGCGCTCAAGCTGCCCGGTATGGCGCGGCGCGACCTTGATCTCTTGGTCAGCCTTGCCCATTCTTTGGGGCTTGGCTGGGATTATGGCCACACCTTGGATACCGATGGAATGGCGCAAAACACCTCGGTTGAAGCGGTGTATGAGGAAATGCGCGCGCTGATGCCCTCGCTGGCCGGCTTGCCGTTCAAACGGATCGAAGCCGAAGACAGCGTGACCTATCCTGCCCCCGATGCGCATTCCCCAGGGCAGGCTATTCTGTTCACGCAGGGGTTTCCGCGCCCCGGCGGCAAGGCAAGGCTCGTCCCGGCCGGGCTGCTCCCGCCCGATGAAGTGCCCGATGCCGCCTTCCCGCTGGTGCTGACCACCGGGCGCTTGCTCGAACATTGGCATACCGGCTCCATGACCCGGCGCACGCAGGTGCTCGATGCCCTTGAACCAGAAGGTATTGCTGCCATGCATCCGGCGCAGATTGCCCGGATGGGCCTTGCCCCCGGCATGAAGATTACCGTGGAAACACGGCGCGGGGCCCTTACCGCGCGCCTGCGGGCCGATAGCGATGTAGCCGAAGGCATGGTCTTCGTCCCCTTCGCCTTTCAGGAGGCCGCCGCCAACCGCCTGACCAACCCGGCTTTGGATCCGTTTGGTAAAATTCCGGAATTCAAATTCGCCGCAGCACGGGTATGCGCCGCATGAGCCCAGACAAGCGCGCAAACAAGATAGCCAACGGGAAAACCACTGCGCTGCTCTCCTCTGCCGCCGCGACCAACCGGGGCGCCCCAAACACCCAAGGCCATGCCGCACGCACGAGCCCGTGCCTCAAACTATGCACATTGGAAACGCAAACCGGCTTTTGTTCAGGCTGTTACCGCAGCTTGGCGGAAATCCGCGATTGGCCGCTGATGAGCGATGCGGCGCGCGAAGCGGTGCTGGCACTGCTGCCGCAAAGGGCACAGGGTTTGGTGTAGCAAGCGCCTTCCCATGGAGATTTCCTATCGGGATTTCCTGTACAGAGGCTGCAAATTCGCCCTGTTATACCAACAGCCTTGGATGCTGACGCATAAGGCCATTGAAGAAAACGAAACTATCTTATTTTCATCAAGGGATAAGATAGTTTCGTGACGAATACTAAAGAGTCCTTTTCAAGGACCGTTGGTATTACACCCCGGTGGAGCCGAAGCCCCCGGCCCCGCGCTTGGTTGCGCCAACTTCGTCCACCTCGCATAAAGCCATGCGCGTCACCGGCGCGATAACGCATTGGGCGATGCGCATCCCGCGCTCGATCTCAAACGTCTGTGTGCCCAAATTGACCAGCAAGACCTGAATTTCCCCGCGATAATCGCTATCTATCGTGCCGGGGCTGTTGAGCACGCTGATCCCCGCTTTGAGCGCCAAGCCCGAACGCGGGCGGATCTGCGCCTCGAACCCTTCCGGCAAGGCAAAGACCAGCCCGGTCGGCACCAACAAACGCGCCCGCGGTGAGAGCATAATGGGTTCGGCAATCGCTGCGCAAAGATCAAACCCCGCAGCGCCCGCGCTTTGATAGGCGGGTAATGGCAGCCCTTGCGCATGCGGCAAGCGTGAAATTTCCAGCATCGGCATCATGGCTTGGTCTCTGGCAGGGCTGGCGCCCCCGCCCCGGTTGCGGGCGTGGTTGCGTCAACCGCAGGCCCTGCGCCCGCGTGCAACTGCGCCGCAAAATGGGCGATCAACGCGCGCGCCACCGTGAGTTTATCGCCCTCCGGCAGGGGGGTTTGCGTGTTTTTGTCTAAAATTGTCACGTGGTTGCGCTCGCCGCCCATCACATCGCCGGAAACATCGTTGGCGACCAGCATATCGCAGCCTTTTTTGGCCAGTTTAGCCCGCGCATGGGCCAGCACATGGTCGGTTTCTGCGGCAAAGCCCACCACCAAAGCCGGGCGCGCGCGCGGATGGCGTGAAATATGCGCCAGAATATCCGGGTTTTCGGTCAAAGAAAACGACGGCAAAGCGCCCCCGGTTTTCTTGATCTTGTGGGTTGCAGCTTCCAGCACGCGCCAATCGGCTACAGCGGCGGCAAAAATCGCTAGATCGGCGGGCAAGGCGGCTTCCACGGCGGCGGCCATTTGCAAGGCGGTTTCAACGCCAACCAAGGCCACCCCAGCAGGCGGCGTCAGCGTGACAGGCCCTGAAACCAGCGTCACGCGCGCCCCGGCTTCCCTGGCCGCTTGCGCCAGCGCATAACCCTGCTTGCCCGAAGACCGGTTGGCAATATAACGCACCGGATCCATGGGTTCGTGCGTGGGGCCGGCGGTGATCAGCACATGCTTGCCCGCCAGCAAGCCCGGCACGGCTTTTGCCGCAAAATGGGCGGCAATAGCGCTGGCAATGGCCTGCGGCTCGGCCATCCGGCCGGGCCCGAACTCACCGCACGCCATATCCCCGACAGCGGGCCCCACAAAGGCCACGCCATCGGCGGCAAGCTGTGCCACATTGCGCTGCGTGGCCGGGTGCAGCCACATCTGCACATTCATGGCCGGTGCCATCAAAATCGGCGTATGCGCCGCCAGAAGCGCGGTGGAGGCCAGATCATTGGCGAGCCCCTGCGCGGCCTTGGCCATCAGATCGGCGGTTGCGGGGGCCACCACCACCAGCTCCGCCGAGCGAGCCAGCGCGATATGCCCCATCTCGATTTCATCGGTGAGCGAAAACAGCGCTTCATGCACCTTGTTGCCGCTCACCGCCGCCAGCGTGAGCGGGGTGACGAACTCCGCCCCCGCTTTGGTAAGGATAACCCGCACATGGCCCCCTGCCCGCACGATCTGGCGCACCAATTCAGGGGTTTTATAGGCCGCAATGCCGCCGCCCACGATCAACAACACGCGCCGCCCGGCCAAAGCCCCGCCCGGCAAGGCGGGCGCAGATAGGGCGGGTATTTCACCCCCCGGCATGGCACCGGGAAAAGCGGCACTTGAGGAAGCGGCGTGAGGATCAGACATGCGAAACCCTTCCTGTCAAAACGCTCATGCAAACACCTCGACCAATGTAAGCAGGATAACCCCCAGCAACCAGAGATTGAGCAAGGCCAGCAAACCGATCAGCCAGCGCCGTTGCCGCCTTGCCGCCTGCTCACGGCGCGCGTGGGTTTGTGCGGCCAAAGGCTGCTGCGCCAAAAGCTGCTGTGTATCTGCCACCAAGGCGGGCAAATGGGAAAGCGCGCGCAAGCCGCTGCGTATATCGCTCGCAAAGGTTTCAAGCTGCCCTGCGGGGCCCAGATGCCGCTCGATATAGGTGCGGATCACGGGGTCGCTCACCTGCCACATATTGAAACCGGGGTCGAGCAGGCGGGCAACGCCCTCCACCACCACCATGGTTTTTTGCAGCAAAACCAGCTCGGGCCGTGTTTCCATATCGAACAGGGCGGTGATCTCGAACAATAGCCCCAGCAACGCGGCCATGGAGACTTCGGCCGCGCTGCGGCCATGGATTTTCTCGCCCACGGCGCGCAAGGCCTGGGCGAAATTCTCCACCGAATGATGCGCAGGGACATAGCCGATCTCGAAATGCGCGCGGGCAATGCGCGGGTAATCGCGCACAATAAACCCATAGAGAATTTCTGCCAGAAAGCGGCGCTCGCGCGGGTTAAGGCGGCTCATGATCCCCAGATCGATCGCTACCAGCCGACCATCGGGCAGCGCGAACAGATTACCCGGATGCATATCGGCGTGGAAAAAACCATCCCGCAAGGCATGCGTAAGAAAGCTTTGCATCACCACCCGCGCCAGATTTACGCGGTCTATGCCCGCCTGTTCCAGCCCTTCAAGGTCGTTGAGCTTGATTCCCTCTACCCAATCGAGGGTCAGGACCGTGCGGGCGGTGCGGTGCCAATCAATCGCGGGCAGCGTGAAGTCTGGGTCTTTGGCGGTATATTCCGCCATTTCCGAATAGGCGGCGGCCTCAAAGCGCAAATCCATCTCCAGTTGCACGGTGCGCGCCAGCGTGCGCACCACCTCCACCGGCTTGAGCCGACGCGAGGCGGGCATAAACCGCTCGATCTGGCGGGCGATAAAGGCCTGCGCCGCCAGATCGCGCGTAAACAACGCCTCGATGCCCGGCCGCAGGATTTTTACGGCAACGTCGCGCGTTTCGGGCGTATCAAGGCCTCTATTCCCCTGTAAATCCGCCCCCCCGATGGGGAGAGCAATCTGCGCGCGATGCACCTGGGCAATGGAGGCGGCGGCAACCGGCTCTCCGAATTGGCGAAACAGCGTGGAAATCGGCGCGTCAAACGCCGCTTCCACCGCCAAAACCGCCTGCGCACGCGACACTGCGGGCATACGGTCTTGCAGCGCCTGCAGATCACGCGCCAGCTTCACGCCGATCAGATCTGGCCGTGTGGCTAAAAACTGCCCGAGCTTGACATAAGACGGCCCCAAAGCGGTCAAGGCGCGCACCAGCCCCGCGCCATCGGTTCCGCCGCGTCCGGGCAATGCAAGAAACGCCAGCACCGGGCGCAAGGCCAGCGGGGCTTTATCCCGCGGGAGCAGCGCAAACACCCCGTGCCAGAACAGCACGAGCCCAACCCGCAGCATATGCACGCTATGGTAGATGGCGGCGATCATTCACACTTTCCAACCAGAATGGATATTGGCAACCCCGAAGGTTAAGGCGCTAAACCCAACCCGCGTAAACCCTGCGGCCGCGATTTTCTCGCAAAACGCTTCCGGGCGCGGAAACTGGCGGATCGATTCCACCAAATACTGGTAGGAAGCGCGATCGCCTGCCACAAGCTCCCCCATGCGCGGAATAACGTTGAAGGAATAGGCATCGTATAACGGGCCGATGAACGGGGTATCGACCGGCGCAAATTCGAGACACAAAAAGCGGCCGCCGCGTTTGAGAACGCGATACGCCTGCGCCAAAGCAAGATCGAGCCGGGGCACATTGCGGATACCGAATGCGATGGTGTAAGAATCATACGCGTTATCGGCAAGCTCGGCCAGGGTTTCGGCGTTATCTTCCAAAAAGCGGATATGGCCAAGCCCGCGTGCCTGCGCCCGCTCCTGCCCCACCGCCAGCATGGAGGCGTTTATATCCACCACATCGATGCTGGCGCCTTTTGCGCGTTCAGCGATACGGAAGGCGACATCGCCCGTGCCGCCCGCAACATCGAGATGCGCATAAGGGCCGGTGCGCGGCGGGTGCAGCTTATCGACCAAGGCGTTTTTCCACACCCGATGCAACCCCGCGCTCATGACATCGTTCATGCGGTCATAGCGCGCGGCAACGGCGTGAAACACAGCATCTACCCGCCCCTGCTTTTCGGCCAGGGGAACCTGATCAAACCCGAAATGGGTGGTTTGGGCCGAAGGTGTGGTCTGCATGCTGGTTTTTCCTAAAGCGTTTATTCTTTACATAAGGCGTTCAGCCATACCGCAGCCCACCGGCCGTGGAAAGAAAAAACAGGCTCTGAAAACAGGCCCTGAAAACGCGCGGTTCACGCGCCCATGAGGCAGGTGACATGCTCCGCCACGCTGCTGCCGAGCGCCTGAAGGTCGTATCCGCCCTCCAGCAGCGAGACAACCCGCCCGTTGCAATGGCGCGCGGCGGCTTCCATCAGTTTTTCGGTTGCCCAGGCATAATCGGCCTCTTTGAGGCGTAAATTCGCCAAGGGGTCACGCCAATGCGCATCAAACCCGGCCGAGATCAGCACAAGATCGGCACCATGCTGGTGCAGGGCGGATAAAACACGCGAGCGGAAAGCCTCGCGGAAGGTTTCACCGTCATCTCCGGCCCGTAACGGCGCGTTGACAATCGTGCCATGCGCGCCGGTCTCGGACAGCTCCCCGCTATAGGGATAGAGCGGCATTTCATGGGTAGAGGCAAACAACACCGATTTATCTCCCCAGAAAATATCCTGGGTGCCATTGCCGTGATGCACATCCCAATCAATGATCGCGATGCGTTCCGCCCCCAAAGTTTGCGCATGGCGCGCGGCAACCGCAACATTATTGAACAGGCAGAACCCCATCGGGGTTTCGCGCTCTGCGTGGTGGCCGGGCGGGCGGGCCGCCACAAACGCGTTTTGCACCAAGCCCTTCATCACCTGCTCCACCGCATGGCATGAGGCGCTCAGCGCCGCCCCGGCTGCCTCCAGCGAGTGGGGGGAGAGGGTCGTATCCGCATCAATCGCAACCAGCTCGAATTCTGGCAGATTGGCTTGCAGCGCGTCGATATAGGCTTGCGGATGCACCAACCGCGCCAGCGACACATCCCCGGTGCTCATTGTCTCGCGCTTGAGAGCGGCAAAGGCAGGGCCTGCCAGCGCCGCTTCCACCGCTTCAAGCCGTTCAGGGCATTCCGGATGCCCTTTGGGCGTTTGGTGGCGCATAAACACAGGATCAGAAATAAAAAGGGTTGTCACAAGGGGCTCCTTGTTTGGAAGAGAAAAGGGGCAAACAAAGTAAAATCGACCGACAAGAGGGCTCAGGCACCCGCTTGCAAGGCCGTAATAACGCCGCGCAATTCGGCCAATCCCTTGAGCCGCCCGATCGCCGAATAGCCCGGATTGGTGCGCTTGTTAAGGTCATCGAGCATGCGGTGGCCGTGATCTGGCCGGAAGGGGATGCCCGCATCTGTCCCCGCCCCGCGCCGCGTGTTTTCGGCCAGCAATACGCGCAGCACGCTTACCATATCGACATCGCCCGCCAGATGGTCCGCCTCATGGAAGCTAAGCGGGTTGGCTTCCCGCTTTGTGGCGCGCAGATGCACAAAATGGATGCGTGGCGCAAATTCACGCGCGATTTCCGGCAGATCATTGCGCGCATCAACCCCCAGCGAGCCTGTGCAAAAGCACATGCCATTCGCCTCCGAGGGGACCGCCGCAAACAACGCGCGGTAATCTTGCGCATGGGAGGCAATGCGCGGCAACCCGAATAGCGGGCGCGGCGGATCATCCGGGTGCAGGGTCAGGCGCACGCCCAGTTTTTCCGCCAGTGGCGTTACCGCTTGCAAGAACCCGATCAGATTGGCGCGCAGGGCAGCCGCATCGATCCCCCTATAGGCTTCCAGCTTGGCGCGAAAACCGGGCAAGGTCAGGCTTTGCGTGGTGGAGCCGGGCAAAGCCGCCGCGATGGTTTCAACCAGAGCCTGCCGCTCTTGCGCAGACATGGCCGCGAACGCGGCCTTGGCGCGGGCACGGGCGGGGGCGTCGTATTCGGCTTCCGCCCCCTCGCGTTCGAGCAAGAACAGGTCAAAAGCTGCGAATTTATCGGCATCGAACCGCAAGCAGGTCGCCCCGCTCGGGAGTTTGTAATCAAGATCCGTGCGGGTCCAATCGACCACCGGCATGAAATTATAACAAACAAGGCGGATACCATTGGCCGCCACCGCCGCCAGGCTTTCGCACCACGCTTCCACGGCTTCCCGCGCGCTGGCGCCGTGTAGTTTGATCGCATCGGGTACCGGGATGCTTTCCACCACGCGCCAGACCAGCGGGGTGCGCCCCTTTGGCGTATCCTCGATCAGCGCTTTGCGTTCCGCAACCGCTTGCCGCGTCCAAACCGCGCCGGGCGCAAAACCGTGCAGGGCGGTGACAATCTCGCTGGCACCGGCCTGACGGATATCCTCCAAGCTTACCGGATCCTCCGGGCCAAACCAGCGCCAGGCTTGTTTCATGCGGTCTTCCTTATGCGGTCTGTTGCCCCCTCGACAGGGATATATCGGTTATGGCGTTCTCACAAGGGTAGCTGGTGCGCGCGAAGCGCTTAAAAATGCCGGAAGGATGGCTGCGGAAATGCCACCGGCGCGCCGGAAGGGGCGATAAATTCCTTACTGACTTCCTTGGGGACATCCTTGGAGGCTCCCTTGCTAACTTCTTGGGGGAATTCTTGGGGCGTGCCGGGAGTCAAGACGCCGATCCGGGTAACCGCCACACCCGCCTTGGCTGCCAGCGCGCAAAAATCTGGCTCGTGCTGCGGCGGGATCGCGCATAAAATCTCGTAATCATCGCCGCCGGTATAAAGCTTCGTCCAAACCCGGGGATCTTGCGCCAAGGCCGCGCGGGCAGCGGGCGAGAGCGGTACATCCGCCAGGTGCATCGCATGGCCGCAGGCAGGCGCAAGCTTCAGGCTGTCCCCCACCAAACCATCGGAAATATCCATCGCCGCGCTGGCATAGGCGCGCAAGGCGGGCCCCAGCGCCAGCCGCGGCACGGGATGCAAAAACCGATCGATCAGGAAATCGCGGTGCTCGCCCGCCAGCGCAAGGGCCAGCGCGCTGTCGGGCGCAGAAAGCAGCGCCAGCCCCAGCGCGCTGTCGCCGATTGTGCCGGTAACATAGAGCGCATCGCCCGCCGCTCCGCCTTCACGGCGGATAAAAGCGCCCTCTGGCATCTCGCCGAACGCTGTGATCGATAAAAACGCGTGCGGCGTGCCAACGGTATCGCCGCCCAGCAGCGGGCAGCCAAAGGCGCGGGCATCTTCTGCCAGAGCGGTGGCAAAGGCGCTCAGCCACGCATCGCTCATCGCCTCCGAGCGTCCAAGCCCCAGCAAGAACCCGCGCGGGGTGGCGCCCTTGGCCGCCAGATCCGACACATTGACCCGCAACGCCTTGCGGGCCAGGCTTTCGGGTGGATCTTCCGGGCGGTAATGGCGCCCTTCAACCAGCATATCTTTGGTCACGACAAGCTGGCAACCGGGCGTGGGCGCAAACACGGCGGCATCATCGCGCAGGTTAAACGCGCCCTCCCCCGCCATGGGCGCGAACAAGGCCGCGATCAGCTCGAATTCGCCGAGCGGCGGCGTGGGCACGGATGCGCTCACGCGCCAAGCTCCTGCGCGCGGTTTTCGCGCGCCAGCTTGTCAAGCACGGCATTGACCATGCCGACCTCATCGCGCTCCAAAAAGGCGGAGGCAATATCGACATATTCGCTAAGCGTAACCCGCACAGGCGTACCGGGTTTGTAGAGCAGCTCATACGCCCCTGCCCGCAACACCGCGCGCAAGATCGCCTCGATGCGCTCCAGCGGCCAGGTGGGGTCGAGCGCGGCGTGGATTGCTTTGTCGAGCGCAACCTGCTGCGCCAGCACCCCTTCGATCAACGCGCGGAACAGCTTGCCTTCAGCGGGTTTATACTGCTCGCCCTCGACCTCGCGCCCCATCCAGAAGCTCTCGAATTCCGCCAGAACCTCATTAAGGCCCTTTTGCACAATATCCATCTGGTAGAGGGCCTGCACCGCAGCAAGGCGCGCGGCGGAGCGTTTCTCCCCGCGCGAGAACGGCTGGTCTGGTTTGGGGGTCGTGTTCATGCCTGGCTCCCGCCTGTGGCGGCTGCCTTCGCCTGGTTGAGCGCATAAAGCGCGAGCGCGGCGCGGGCGGCATCCCCGCCCTTATCCATTTGGTTGGGGTCCGCCCGCTTTTCGGCTTGTTCATGGGTTTCGACGGTCAAGATCCCATTGCCCAAGGCGAGCGCGTGCCTTGTGGCCAGATCGAGCAGCGCGCGCGCGCTTTCCTGCGAGACGATTTCATAATGCGTGGTCTCCCCCCGGATCACCACACCGAGGGCAACAAACCCATCGATCTTGCGGCCGCTTTGGCGCAAGATTTCAATCGCGACCGGAATTTCCAGCGCGCCCGGCAGCGTGACAACCGTGCAGCTTGCCCCCGCCGCCTCGATCGCGCGGCGCGCGCCTGCGATCAGCTTATCGTTGAGCGCCTCATAGAACCGGCCTTCGACCAGCACGAAATGCGCCCCAAAGGCGGGCGAAACAGAAAAGACGCGGGCGCTTTCGGCCATAAATCCTCACGCGGTTTGAGCAAGGCGTGCTGCATAGCGCGCCAGCATATCAACTTCAAGATGCACATCGGCCCCGTTCTCCAGCGCCGCGAAGGTGGTATGCGCCACGGTATGCGGAATAAGCAACACGGAAAACGCATTTCCTTCCACCGTATTGACGGTCAGGGAGACACCATCAAGCGCGACCGACCCCTTTTGCGCGATCAGCCGGTGGAGCGGCGCGGGCGCAACGAAGGTAAAGCGCACCGAAGGCCCCCAACTATCTTGGGCATGGGTAACTTCCTCGCGGGAAACGGTTTTTACCAAACCATCGACATGCCCGCTGACAATATGCCCGCCGAATTCATCGCCCGCGCGCATCGCGCGCTCCAGATTGATCCGGGTGCCGATCCGCCAAGCCCCAACCTTGGTGAGCGCCAGCGTTTCGGCGGCAGCTTCCACCTCGAACCAGTTTTGGGCAGGGTTGGCGCCCTGCCCGTGTATCGTGCCGCGCGCGGTGACGGTAAGGCACACCCCGGCACAGGCGATCGACGCGCCAAGCGCGATCGACGCGCTGTCATAGCGCGCAGCGATGCGCAACCGGCGCAGACCGGGCGCTTCTTCCAGCGCGATAAGTGTGCCAATATCTGTAATAATGCCGGTGAACATGGCTATATCCTGCAAATTTCAAGCTGGTCTGGCCCAAGCGGATAGGCATCGATACACGCGGCCTGCTGGCGGTAGCGGTGCAAAGCGGGCCCAAGGGCGGGGCGGCCTGTCCCCGCCGTGCCGGGCCCGGTCAAGAGGATCAATTCGTCGCAAAAACCTGCTTGCGCGAAGGCTTCCGCCAAAGTTGGCCCAGCTTCCACCAGCACGCGCTGCACCCCGCGTTCGGATAACAGGGCGAGCAGGGCGGCCAAATCCAGCCCGGTTGCGGGGCCCTGCCCGTCCTGCCCGCCGTTGTGCATAGGCACGGCCAGCGGCGCAAGCCCTGCAAGAGCTGGCACGTTTTCCGGGTGGGCGGTTGCCACCAGCACGGCGTGACGTGCGGCATCGCGCGCAAGGCGCGCGGTGATCGGCAGGCGCGCATGGGTATCGAGAACCACCCGCAACGGCGTGCAAGACGCCATGCCCGGCAGGCGGCAATCGAGCAGCGGGTCATCGGCCAGCACGGTACCAATGCCGGTGATCAGCGCATTGGCTTGTGCGCGCAGCCGATGCACATAGAAGCGCGCCCCTTCGCCCGTAATGGCAAGGGGGGTGTTGTCGGGGCGGGCGGCGAAACCATCCAGGGTTTGGGCCAGCTTGATCTGCACGAACGGACGGTTCTGGCGCATGCGCAAGGCATGCCCGGCGATAAGGGCCTCCGCCTTGGGCGCCAGCAGGCCGATTTCCACGCCAATGCCTGCTGCGCGCAAGCGCTCCACCCCAAGCCCTGCCGCCAAAGGAGAGGGATCGGTTGCCGCGATTACCACACGCGCCAGCCCCGCCTGCAAGATCCGCTCAGAGCAGGACGGACCATCATGGCGCACTGAGCGGGCAAAGCACGGCTCCAAGGTTAAATACATCGTGGCCCCGCGGGCCTGCGCGCCCGCCTGCGCCAGCGCCTGCGCTTCGGCATGGGGGCGGCCGCCGGGTGCGGTCACCCCGCGCCCCAGCAGGCGCGCCGGGTTGGCATGCGGATCGACAATCACCGCGCCAACCGACGGGTTGGGCGCGCTCAAACCCAGATTGCGCTGCGCCAGCGCCAGCGCGGCGTGCATAAAGCGCGCGTCATCCGCCGTAAAGGTCACGTATCCCCCTCCAGCGGCTGGGCGGAAAGATCGGCGATCAGCGCGCCAAATTCCTGCACCTCGCTGAAATTCATATACACCGAGGCAAACCGCACATAGGCTACGTCATCCAGCGCGCGCAACGCGGCCATCACCATACGGCCAATGGTGTCAGAGGCGATTTCATCCTCGTTCTGGCTTTCGAGCCTGCGCACCAGATCGCTGATCAACCGCTCGATCCGCTCTGCCGCCACAGGGCGCTTGCGCAAGGCCAGCTCGATGGACCGCGCCAGCTTGTCGCGATCAAACGGCACTTTGCGCCCTGAGCGCTTGATAACCACCAATTCGCGCAAGTGAACGCGCTCATAGGTGGTGAAGCGTTGCCCGCATTCGTTGCACACGCGCCGCCGCTTGATCGCCGCCAGGTCCTCGACCGGGCGGCTATCCTTGACCTGACTATCGGGCGCGGCGCAATAGGGGCAGCGCATCAGTAGATCGGAAAACGGTTCGTGAGCGCTACAACCCGCTCGCGGATTTGAGCCTCCACGGCGCTGTTGCCCTCTTCGCCGTTGCGCGCCAAACCATCGACCACCTCAGCGATCAGATCCCCCACCAGCTCGAATTCCGCCACCCCGAACCCGCGCGAGGTTGCCGCCGGTGTGCCCAGCCTTACCCCCGATGTGATGGTCGGTTTTTGGCTATCGAAGGGAATGCCGTTTTTGTTGCAGGTAATATACGCGCGGCCAAGCGCTTTTTCGGCGGCAAGACCGGTCACGTTTTTGGGGCGCAGATCCACCAGCATCAGGTGGTTGTCGGTCCCGCCAGTAACAATGGCGCAGCCGCGCGCCTGCAAGCGGGCGGCCAGCGCCTTGGCATTGGCCACGACCTGATGCGCGTAAGCCGTGAAATCGGGTTGCAGGGCCTCCAGGAGGGCGACCGCCTTGGCGGCAACCACATGCATGAGCGGCCCGCCTTGCAAGCCGGGGAAAACGGCGGAATTGAATTTTTTCGCCAAGGCGGCATCGTTGGTTAAAATCATGCCGCCGCGCGGCCCGCGCAACGATTTATGCGTGGTGGTGGTCGCCACATGCGCATGCGGAAACGGCGAGGGATGCGCCCCGCCCGCCACCAGCCCGGCGAAATGCGCCATATCGACCATCAAATACGCGCCAACCTTGTCGGCAATCGCCCGGAAGCGTTCAAAATCCCAAACGCGCGAATAGGCCGTGCCGCCCGCGATGATCAATTTGGGTTTGTGTTCCAGCGCCAACGCTTCGATTGCGTCATAATCGAGAAGGTGGTCGCTCTCGCGCACCCCATAGGGGACAACCTTGAACCATTTGCCGCTCATATTGACTGGCGAACCATGCGTTAAATGCCCACCGGAATTGAGATCGAGCCCCATAAACGTATCACCGGGCTGCAACAAAGCCAGAAACACCGCCTGGTTCATCTGGCTGCCGGAATTGGGCTGGACATTGGCAAACTCGCACCCGAACAGCTGCTTGGCGCGCGCAATGGCCAGTTCTTCCGCCCTGTCGACGAATTGGCAGCCGCCATAATAGCGCTTGCCGGGATAACCTTCGGCGTATTTATTGGTCAAAACGGAGCCCTGCGCCTCCAGCACCGCGCGCGAGACGATATTTTCGGAGGCGATGAGTTCGATCTCATGGCGCTGGCGACCAAGCTCCAGGGTAATCGTTTGCGCGATTTCCGGGTCTCTATCGGCCAAGGAGGCCGAAAAAAACGAATTGGAGCGGGTGTAAGGCTGGGAGCGGGGCGTTTCAGACATGGCTTCCTCAAAGCAGGGCGGCGCGTAAACCAAGAGCGCTTCAACAGGGGTGCTCTCCTTAGAACATTTTTGTCCCCAAGGGAAACCACTCACCAAAGAAAATCGCGCAAAGCACAAAGCGCGCATCGTATAAGGCGGCGTGTGTTTTTATGAACGAAACCTCCCATTCCAGGGCGTCCGATCGGATCCAATTGAAACGGAAAATGCTCCAGCCCCCAAAGATGCATGGCAGGATTGTCTAAATCGAGCGCCCATGCCAAAAGGCGCTGGCTATAGCCTGAAGCAGGATTTGTTGTGAGGGAAACATATCAGGCTCTTATCTGTTTGTTAAAAAACGTGTCTTTTTCTTTTGATGGTTCCATCCAAAGCCAAAACGCTGTAACAAAGCGCCCGGCCCTGCCCTTGCGCTGCTCATATCCTTGCCCATCCGTCACCCTCTCCTTGCCCTCATCGCCCTCCTTGCCCTCCTTGCCCTCCTTGCCCTCCTCGCCGCGCCCCCTCTTGAACCCTGAACGATCCCCGCATGATACCTGCTGACCTTGAGCCCCTCGCCCAACACGCTCCCCCTGCCCCGCAGCGCGCGGCGGCGGAGAGCTGGCGCTTTTGCATCGCTCCCATGATGGATTGGACAGACCGGCATTGCCGGTATTTTCACCGCCTGCTGACGCGTAAAACGCGGCTCTATTCGGAAATGGTGACCAGCGCCGCGATTATCCACGGCGATCGCGAACGCCTGCTCGGCTTTTCGCCGCAAGAGCACCCGCTGGCCTTGCAACTGGGCGGCTCTGACCCGGCCGAACTGGCGCAAGCGGCGCAACTTGGCGAGGCGTTCGGCTATGATGAGATCAATCTCAATTGCGGTTGCCCCTCTGACCGCGTGCAAAGCGGCCAGTTCGGCGCCTGCCTCATGCTCACGCCCGCCCTTGTTGGCGATTGCGTGGCCGCCATGCGCGCGCAAACCCGCGTGCCGATTACAGTGAAATGCCGTATCGGCGTCGATGACCAAAACCCCGAGGACACGCTGTTCGCCTTCGCGCAAACCGTGTATCAGGCCGGTGCGGATGCGTTAATTGTCCATGCGCGCAAGGCGTGGTTGCAAGGTCTTTCCCCGCGCCAGAACCGCGATATTCCCCCGCTCGATTACGCCCTCGTCCGCCGCCTCAAAGCTGCGTATCCGCATTGGCCGATCGTGATCAATGGCGGTATCGCCGATCTTGCAACCGCGCAAGCGCTGCTGCACCCCGCCGATACCGGGTTGCCCGCGCTCGACGGCGTGATGCTGGGCCGCGCGCCCTACCACGACCCCGGCTTGTTGCTCAACGTCGATGCAGGCCTGTTTGCCGCCCCGAACCCCATGCCCGATCTTGAAACCGCGCTGGCCGCGCTGGTGCCCTATCTTGAAGCGCTGGTGGCGCGCGGGCATTCCCCGCACGCGCTCACGCGGCATTTGCTC
>CAZGKS010000002.1:0-26735 GCA_964526275.1 uncultured Methylobacterium sp.
GGTTGGATGCGCTCTAAGACAAACGCACCATACCCGCAACATCAAGCGTCGTCACGCCGGATGCAGGAGAACAAAGATGCACGCCAATACCCAACCATCCCTTGTTCTGGGAAGCCGGGGCAGTCCGCTGGCTTTGGCGCAAACGCATCTGACCGCCGCCGCCTTGCGCCGCGCGCATGGTTTGGCAGAAGCCGCCTTGCGGATTGAGGTTATCACCACCACGGGGGATGCCACGCAAGACCGCCCGCTCTCGGAAATCGGCGGCAAGGGCCTGTTCACGAAAGAAATCGACCTTGCGCAGCTCGAAGGCCAGATCGATCTGGCGATCCATTCCGCCAAGGATCTCCCCACCGAGTTGCCTGAAGGGCTGGTGATCGCCGGGTTTTTACCGCGCGAAGATGTCCGCGATGCCCTGATAGCCCCGCGCGCCAGAACCTTGGCGGCCTTGCCCCAGGGGGCGCGTATCGGCACGGTCTCCTTGCGCAGGCAGGCGATGCTCAAAGCCCTGCGGCCGGATCTGCGGGTGGAAGCGCTTCGCGGCAATGTCGGCACGCGGCTGGAGAAAGCGCGTTCGGGGGAGTTCGATGCGGTTTTGCTCGCAACCGCCGGGCTCAACCGGCTGGGGCTGGCCGAGGCGATCACGGAATTTCTGCCCATCGACTCCTTTCTGCCTGCGGTCGGGCAGGGGGCGATCGCGCTGGTCACCCGCCATGACGATACGCGGTTGCAAGCGCTGCTCGCCGCGATTATCCACCCCCCGACCGGAATCGCGGTCCGCGCCGAGCGGGCCTTGCTCAAAGTGCTCGACGGCTCCTGCCGCACGCCGATTGGCGGCCACGCGGTGCTGGAAGCAGACCAGGTTTATGTGCGCGCGGTTGTGCTTAGCCCCGACGGATCGGCAGTCTTTGCGCAGGAAGGCCGCGCCCCCCATGCACAGGCCGAGCAGCTGGGCGAGCAGATCGGGCAAACCTTGCGCGCGCGCCTGCCCGCCGGGTTTTTGCACCCGCCGCATTGAAACTCGTCTATGGAGCGCGGGCCATGCAGCCTGCATCCTTGAGCATGCTTATGGAGCGCCCATGCCCCGCCCGCGCATTCTGATTACAAGGCTGGCCGCGCAAGCGCAGCACACCGCGCACGCGCTCGCCGCGATGGGGGTGGAGCCGGTCCTTGCCCCGCTTCGCACGCTTGAACGGCTTGCGCCACTCTGGCCTGCAAAACCCGCCGCCTTGCTGGCCACCAGCGCGCAGGCTTTCACGCCCGCGCCGGATCAGGCGTTGGGTATCCCCACAGATTGGGCAGAATTACCCCTGTTTTGTGTGGGCGCAACAACGCTGGCCGCCGCCCGCAAGGCCGGTTTTGCCGCAGCGCCCCATAGCCGTGCCTTTGCCGATGTTGCCGCCCTGATCGCGCAGATACCGCCCATTGCTCCGCTGGTGTATCTGGCAGGAACCCCGCGCAAGCCCGATCTCGAAACGGCCCTGGCCCCTTATGCCCTGCAGGTTGTGCCGGTTTATGCCCTCACACCGCTCGATCGCCTGCCCGAGGCTGGCTTGCACGCGTTGCGCGCCAATACGCTTGATGCCGTGCTGCATTTTTCGGTGGAAAGCGCCCGCACCTTTTTTGCGCTGGCCGAAAAAGCAGGTCTGGCGGCGCAGGCGGCGGCCCCCGTGCAGATCTGCCTTTCGCCCGCCATTGCCGCGCAGATCGCGGGGCTTCCTACGCCGCCCGCCCGCTTTCTGGTTGCCCAATCGCCGGATCTGGCGGCCTTGCGCGCAACCTTAGCCCAATGGCTCGAAAATCGGGCGTGATCGCGCCGGAGCTTTCTGCTACCATTCGCACAAAAGGGGAGACGCCGATGGATGAGCCCGGAGCGAAAGACAAAAATAGCCCTGTATCCAAAAGCCCTGCATCCAAAAAAATGCGGGACCTGCCGTCTGCACAGATCGGCGCTCATGCCGCCGCCTCCGTGCCGCAGGGTTTAACCCCGCCCGCCCCGGAACCTGCGATACCCGCGCAGACCTTGCAAGCGCAGACCTTGCAAGCGCAGCCCCCTTCTGGCGCTCCTTTGTCAGATCTTCCGCCGCCAGAGGCGCGCGCGCCGGTACCAGAGGCAGCACCCGGCCCCGCTTTGCCGCCCAAACCATCCCGCGCTCCCCTGGTTGCGCTCGCAATGGGCTGCGCAGCGTTGGGCGGCGTTCTGGGCGGCATGGCCAGCCTTTGGTTGATGCCCAAATTCCAGCCTGCCAACATCGCCTCCACCAGCACCGCCTCCTTGGAGCTTCCCGCGCTGATCCAGCGCCTCGCCAAAGCAGAAACCAACCTCGCCAAAGCCGAATCAAGCCTTGCCCGGCTGGAAACCGCCAAAGAGCAAGAGAGCGCCGCTATGGCCGAGCGCACCCAAAAGCTGACAGCGTTGGAGGCAGAGTTGCGGGCAGCGCCCGCCGCCGATTTTGCCCGCGAGCTGGCGGAGGCCAAAAGCGCCATTGAGGCCCTGCGCGCCAGACTTGCCGCCCAGCCGGGGGCGCTTTCCGCACAAACCGCCTTGGCCTTGCGCAAGGCTCATGCCCAGCTTGCTGTGCTGGCGCAAATCGATCGGGCAATCGCGCGCGGCGAGGGCCTGGGAGAAACCATTGCCCTATTGGCAAGAACCGACCTTCCAACCGATGCCTTGCGCCCCTTTGTCACCCGTCCCATCCCGGAGGATGCCGCCTTGCGCCTTGGCTTTGAGGCGATCCGCCCCCCCGCACCGCCCGCATCCGCATCGCCCGTGCAAGCGCCGCTCCAACCCCAAAGCTGGTCAGCGCAAATGCTGGCCAAACTTCAGGGGCTGGTGGTTGTCCGCCGCCCGGGGGAGGCGGCCAAGCCCAACCAATCCGGCCTTTCGCCAGAGATAACCCCAATCAAAGCCGCACTTGCGAGCGGAAATCTGGCGGAGGCGTTGCGCCGTGTCGAGACCCTGCCCGCCGATCTCAAACCCCATTACGAGGATTGGCGCAAGGAAGCCGAGGCAACCTTGCAGGCGCGTACCCTGCTGGATCAAACCCGCCGCGCCGCTGTCGAGGTGCTTGGCAAGGCCGCAACCCCCGATATAAAAGGTGCGCCATGATCCGTCTCATCGTGTTTTTATCGATTTTATTCGCCATTGCCTTCGGGCTCTCGGTTCTGGTTGATTGGCCCGGTCAGGTGGTTATCGCCACGGGGGGGGCCGAATATTCGCTGGAGCTTGGCACGGCCGCCCTTGCCGTGCTGGTTTTATGCGCGCTGCTTGTTGTGTTGTGGCGGCTCGTGCTCAGCGTGCTGCGCCTGCCGTCTTTTTTGAGCCTTTCGCACCGCATCCGCCGCCAGAACAAAGGCCGCCATGCGCTCGCCAATGGCCTGATCGCCTTGGCCGCGGGGGATCTGCGCCAGGCGCAGCATGCCGCGCGCGAGGCCGGTAAACTCCTGCCCAAAGACCCGCTGACCGCCTTGCTCGCCGCCCAGACCGCGCAGCTTGCCGGCGATGATCGCGGTGCCCAGACCGCCTTTTCCGCCATGATCGAGCGGCCTGAAACCGCCTCGATCGGGTATCGCGGGCTTTATATCGAGGCCCAGCGGCGCGGCGACAAGCCAAAGGCCGATGCCGTCGCCGAAGCCGCCTTGCAGCGCGATCCGGCAACGCCTTGGGCGCTCGAAGCCATGATGCAAGCCGCCGCCAGACGCAGCGAATGGCGCAAAGCCCTTGGCCTGCTCGACCAGTTGGTCTCCCGGCGCCTGCTGCGGCGGGAGGATGCCCAAACCCTCCGCGTGGTCTTGCTCACGGCCGCTGCCCAGCAAGCCGGGGAGGGCCCGCAAAGCCTTGGCCTTGCGCTTGAAGCGGTGCGTCTCAAGCCGGATTTCGTGCCCGCAGCCGAACTGGCCGCAACCCGGCTTGCCACCCAAGGGGAGGCCAAACGCGCCAGCCGGGTGATCGAAACCGCGTGGAAAGCCAGCCCGCACCCGGATCTGGCGCGGGCTTTCGTGCATATCCGGCATGGGGATTCCGCGCTCGATCGCCTCAAACGCGCGCAATATCTGGCCAAAACCACGCCGGATGCCCGCGAATCCCGCTTCATGCTGGCCCAAGCGGCCCTTGAGGCGCGCGAATTCGAGCAAGCCCGGCGCGAACTCGATGCGCTGGCCCTGCAAACCCCCAGCATCCGCGTCTGCCTGTTGATGACCAAACTGGAAGATGCCGAAAACAACCCGGCCCAAAGCCGCCTGTGGTTGGCCAGAGCCGCCCGCGCGCCGCGGGATCCGGCTTGGGTTGCGGAAGGGGTTGTCTCGCGGTTGTGGCACCCCGTCACGCCCTCGGGCCAGATCGGCGGGTTTATGTGGCAAAAACCGCCCGAATCGGCCATGCCGGGGCTGGAAATCACCTTGCCGGAACTCGAAGAAGCAATTGAGGCGCATCTGCTGGAAGGCCCGGCAAACAAGGCGCCGTCTGCGGACGCTCTCGCTGCGCCGGTAGTTCTCCTCACGGATGCCCCCTCCATGCAGATCAGCGCCACGCAGGCCAACGCCACCAAAGAGGCAACCACCGGCAGGATGCCGTTTGGAGATTTTACCCTCCACCAGCCTGATGATCCCGGCCCGCGGGCAGAAAAAATCCCTAAAAAGCGGTGGTTCTTCTAAAACATGCTGCGATAAAGTGGATACCGGTTTTAAAGTGGATACCGGTTTATCGTAAAAAAGCATGCGACAATAAAAAGATAAGATCAGAATGCGATTCATTTGAACGCATTCTGACCCTAAAGCGTTTCAGGCGCTGGCGAGGGCTGGGGTGATGGCCGGATAAGGTTGAAAGAGGTTAAATAACAGACCGATAAAGCGCTTTGCCTGACCAGATACCCCCTAACAACGCGCCACTCTAGCCATTTGCCAGCAAGGGCGCGAGGCGCTCGGGCGCAAGATCGATTTCCGCGCAAAAGGCCAGCATCAAGGCTTCATCCTGGCCAAGATAAGCGAGAATGGCGGGCACAAAGCCCGCATCGCGCGCGCTGGCGCGCAGGCTTTGCGGGGTCAGGCCGGTTATGGCCAAAAATCGCGCCAACCGCTCTGGGTCTTGTGCAAAAAACCCCAAAGCCTGGATCGCGATTTCCTCCGGATCGGGTAGGATAGATATAAATGTCATGTGGTTATTCCGTAAGGCTAAGACTTGTTAAACCATCTTTGTCAAAATCGCGCAATCGCAGCCATAAGGAGGGTGCGATTTAACGCTTTCCTGTTGCTTTGCCCATAATAATCGCCTTTGGAAACTGTACAAATAAATGTGCAAGAGCCGGGCGGGTTGGTTATGAATAAAACTGTTCTGATTGTTGAGGATAACGAACTCAACATGAAGCTGTTCAACGACGTGCTGGAAGCGTTTGGGTACCAGACCTTGCGTTCGCGCAATGGGCTGGAGGGCTTCGAACTCGCACGCCAGCACCATCCCGACCTGATTTTAATGGATATTCAGCTCCCCGAAGTGTCGGGGATCGATATTATCAAACTGCTCAAGGAAGATACGGTCCTGCGCGCCATTCCCGTGATTGCCATCACCGCCTTTGCCATGAAGGGCGATGAGGAGCGCATCCGGGAATCAGGCTGTGAGGGCTATCTCCCCAAACCGATTTCTGTTACGCATTTTCTCGATACGGTTAAACAATTTATCGGACCGGGCGTTAGTTCTACTCCACAGGTGAGTGCATCATGACAGCGCGTATCTTGATTGTTGACGATCTCGAACCCAATATCCGCCTGTTGGAAGCGCGCTTGCAGGCCGAATATTACACTGTCATTGCCGCGCTCAATGGTCCGCAGGCCATCGAAATCTGCGCGCGCGGGGAATGCGATATCGTGCTGCTCGATGTCATGATGCCGGGCATGGATGGCTATGAGGTCTGCCGTCGGCTTAAAGCTTCTGCCCTTACCGCGCATCTGCCGGTTATCATGGTCACAGCGCTCAACAGCCCCATGGATAAACTGGAAGGGCTCAAAGCAGGCGCCGATGATTTTCTCACCAAACCCATCAATGAGCTGGCGCTGCTCACACGGGTGCGGTCCTTGTTGCGGCTCAAGGAATTGACCGATGATCTGCGCGCAAGGGCCAGCACGATGCAGGGCATTGATGGCCGGGATGTGCTCAACGATGCCGCCTCGGTGGATGGCAAAAAGGGCACGATCGTCCTGATCGAGGACGATATAAGCACCGCCCAGCGCCTGGAAACCGTGTTGCGGCAGGAGGGGCACCGCCTGGATATTGAAATCCCCGGACAAAATATCCCCGATCGCCTCACAATGGGAGATTACGATCTGGGGATCTTGTCGCTGGTTCCCTCCATCTTCGATCCGTTGCGGATAATCGCCGGGTTGCGTGCGCAGGAAAGCACCCGGCATTTGCCCCTGCTGGTGCTGGCAGAATCCCTCGATGACCCCAGCCTGCGCCGCGCGCTCGAAATGGGGGTGAGCGATTATCTGGTCCGCCCCATCGATCGCAACGAATTGCTGGCACGCGTGACAACGCAAATCCGCAAACGCCGGTATCAAGATCGCTTGCGCAGCAATGTGCAAGAATCCATGGATATGGCGATCATTGATCCGCTGACCAAACTCAACAACCGGCGGTTCCTCAATACGCGGCTGCAAGCGCTGTTGGGGCAGGAATGGGGGCCGGGGGTGGCAATCTCGCTCATGGTTGTGGATCTGGATCACTTCAAGGCCATCAACGATACCTATGGCCATGATGCAGGCGATGAAGTGCTCAAGGAATGCGCCGCGCGCTTGCGTAAAATGGTGCGTTCGCTCGATATTCTTGCAAGGTTTGGCGGGGAGGAGTTTGTGGCCGCCTTGCCGGAGACCGATGCCTTTGTCGCCCACCGCGTGGCCGAACGCCTGCGCAGCGCCATTGAGAGCGTCCCCTTTCCGATCGATGGCGGCAAGCGCGCGCTGCGTGTAACCGCCTCTATCGGGGTAGCGAGCAGCCTTGCCGACACCGCAAATGCGGAGACTTTGTTTAAAAATGCCGATACCGCGCTCTATGAGGCCAAACGCGGCGGCCGCAATTGCGTGCGCATGGCGGCGTGAGCCTTCGGCCCAAGGGGGGGATGAAAAACCTGTCGGTGTGAAAAACCGGTTTCCTCTTTGCTGCAGGATGTTCTAAAGCTGGCATATGTGACCAGACAGGAACCCTGCCATGACCGACCTAATCGTCTCCGAAGACAAAATCATTGAACGTATCCTCACCATGGAGCTTGTGCGCGTGACCGAGCGGGCGGCCGTGGCTTCAGCGCGGCTTCGCGGCCATGGCAACGAGAAAGCCGCCGATCAGGCCGCGGTGGATGCGATGCGGCGCGAACTCAACAAGCTCTCGATCGAGGGCACCGTGGTGATCGGCGAGGGCGAACGCGATGAAGCGCCGATGCTGTTTATCGGCGAGAAGGTCGGAACCGGCAAAGGCCCGCGCGTCGATATTGCGGTCGACCCGCTCGAAGGGACAACCTTATGCGCCAAGGACATGCCCGGCTCGATCGCCGTGATGGCCATGGCCCAGGCCGGTACGCTGCTCTATGCGCCCGATGTCTATATGGATAAAATCGCCATCGGCCCCGGTTATCCCAAAGGCGTGATCGATCTCGATGCTGCCCCCGCCGATAACATCCACGCGCTCGCCAAAGCCAAAGGCGTCAAACCCCACGAAATCACCGCGTTGGTGATGGACCGCCCCCGCCATGCCGATTTGATCGCGCAGCTGCGCCAGATCGGTTGCGCCATCCGCCTGATTACCGATGGCGATGTGGTTGGCGTTATCCAATGCGCGGAAGCGCATAAAACCGGGATCGATATTTATCTGGGCATTGGCGGCGCGCCCGAAGGCGTGCTGGCCGCAGGCGCGTTGCGCTGTGTGGGCGGGCAGATGCAAGGGCGGCTTATTCTCGATAGCGACGAGAAAATCGCGCGCGCAGCGACCATGGGGATCAAAAATCCTAAAAAGAAATACGATCTCAACGAACTGGCCTCCGGCGATGTCGTGGTGGCCGCAACCGGCGTGACCGATGGCGGGCTGCTCTCCGGGGTCAAATTCCGGGGGCCTTTGATCGAAACCGAAACCATTGTCTATCGCTCCCTCACCGGCACCGTGCGGCGGATTGCGGGCGAACATCGCGAACTTGAAAAATTTCATCTGGGGTAAACCATGCCTTTACCAACCGGCAAATTGGCTATCCGGCCGCTGCATACCGATGAATATGACGAATGGTTGCCGCTCTGGCAGGCGTATCTGGCGTTTTACAAAGCCAGCGTGCCTGAGCGCGTCACCCAGATCACCTGGAAGCGCCTGCACGATTCACACGAACCCATGGGCGTTTTCGGGGCATTTGTCGGCAGCACGCTGGTGGGGTTTGTGCATTATCTTGCCCACCGCACCACTTGGGCGGAAACCAATAATGTCTATCTGCAAGATCTGTTTGTCGCCCCCGATAACCGCCAGGCGGGGATAGGGCGCGCGCTGATCGAGCGGGTCTATGTCCGCGCCAAGGAGCTGGGCGCCGGGCAGGTCTATTGGGTAACGCAAAGCGGCAATACGCGTGCCCGCGCGCTTTATGACCAATTGGCCGAAAACACCCATTTCATCAAATACCGCAAGGTATTTTAAGTGGAAATCGCGGCACCCGATTCGTTTTATTTCGGGGTCGAACACTCGGCAACCGGGCGGGCCTGGCGCGCGCGGTTGAGCGCGGTCGCCGCCAGAGAGGCCGAAGCGATGGTTGGGGCGCTGGGCATCAGTGCGGCGCTGGCGCAGGTGATTGCCAGCCGCGATGTGCCGCTGGAAGGGGCGGGCGTCTTTCTGGAGCCGACCTTGCGCGCCTTGCTGCCCGATCCATCGGTTCTATGCGATCTCGATAAAGCCGTCGCCCGGCTGGCACAGGCAATCGCCGCCAAGGAGCGGATCGCGGTTTTTGGCGATTACGATGTCGATGGCGCGTGTTCGACCGCGCTGCTGGTGGAATATCTGCGCCATTTCGGGCTCGATCCGTTGATGCATATCCCGGACCGGCTGCGTGAGGGCTATGGTCCCAATGCGGCCGCGATTACCGCCCTGCACGCGCAGGGGGCCAGCGTGCTGGTCTGTGTTGATTGCGGCACCAGCGCCCATGAGGCCTTGGCGCATGCTGTCGCGCTCGGTCTCGATGTGCTGATTTTCGATCATCACCAAGCCGAGGAAATCTTGCCGCCTGCTCTGGCCGTGGTGAACCCCAACCGGCTCGATGACCTCTCCAATCTGGGCAGTTTATGCGCTGCCGGGGTGGTTTTTGTGGGGCTGGTGGGGCTTAATCGCGCTTTGCGCTCCGCCGGATACGCCGTGCCGGATCTGCTCGATGCGCTCGACCTTGTCGCATTGGCCACCGTAGCCGATGTCATGCCGCTCAAGGGGCTCAACCGCGCGTTTGTGCGCCAGGGGCTCAAGGTCATGCGCGCGCGCGGCCGGCCCGGGCTTGCCGCCTTATGCGATATCGGGCGCTTGCAAGGCCGGTTGGAGGCGTGGCATCTGGGCTATTTGCTCGGGCCGCGCATCAATGCAGGCGGCCGCGTGGGCGAAGCCGGGCTTGGCGCGCAGCTCTTGCTGGAGCCCGATATGGCGGCCGCGCGCGCGCTGGCCGAACAGCTCGATCACCACAACCGCGAACGGCAAACCATCGAGGAAGCGATGCTGGCAGAGGCCGAAGCGCAGGCAGAAACCCAGATCGCAAGCAATAACCCGCCGGTTCTGTGCGTGCTGGGGCAGGGCTGGCATCCGGGGGTGGTGGGCATCATCGCCGGGCGGCTTAAAGAGCGCTTTCGCCGCCCGGCTTTTGCGTTCGCGCCCGACGGAAGGGGCTCGCTGGGCGGGTCGGGCCGCTCCTTGAACGGGGTGGATCTGGGCGAAGCGGTGCGTGCAGCGGTAGCTTCAGGGCTGGCACGCAAGGGCGGCGGGCACAAATTGGCGGCCGGAGTCAGCCTTGATCCTGTGCAATACGAAGCCTTCGGCGCGTATCTGGTCACGCATCTGGCGCAAGCTGTCGCGCAAGCGCAGGCGACAGATTACCTGCGGGTCGATCTGGCGGCGAGCGCAGAGAGCCTCACCCCGGCGCTTCATGCGCAGTTCCAGCAGGCAGCGCCCTTTGGCAGCGGCAATCCGGAGCCGGTCATCGGGCTGGGGGCGCATCTGCTGCGCGATCTGATCGAAATTCGCGGCGGGCATCTCAAACTGGTTTTGACCAGTGGCGGCGGCGGGCGGTGCGAGGCCATGCTGTTTCGCGCCGGGGGGGGGGCGTTGGGGCAGGCTTTGCGCCAGCTTGCCGGGCGCAAGGTGCATGTATTGGGCACGCTTTCGCTCGATCAATGGGGCGGGCGCGAAAAGGTGAGCTTGCGCCTGCTCGATATTGCTGCGGCCTGACGCATGGTGCGCAAAAGTGGGCACCGGTTTTGCGACGCTCAAAACACGTGCCAGAACGCTTATCGCGGCAGCGCGAGCAAATCGGTATGCCCGGTCAATAACCGGGCTTGGGGCGTTGCGGCGGCCTGCTGGCGAAAGGCGCGCCAGGCATGCAGCTTTTCGGGCGCAATCAACCCGGTCTCGGCAACGGCATTGGCCATGCCTGCCAGCAATTCATGCACCAAGGCTTGGTCTGCTTCGCCCAAAATCCACGGCGAATCGCCGCTTTGCACGCGGTATCCGGCTTTTTCAAACGCTTGCGCCAAAGCCGCGCTGGCTTTGGGCCCTGCGGCTGGGCCAAACCCCTTGTCGGAACCCTGATGGCTGGCAAAAGCGCCGATAATGGCGGCATCCAGCGCATGGGGCGGCGCGAAGGAATCGTCGCCATTATAGGTAAGCGTGGTATAAAAACGCTGGTTGCGCGCCCCGACTTGCGCCGCAAACCGGGCAATCCACGCGGGCGAAATAAGATCGAACAACGCCGCAGCGGTGATCAGATCGGCCTTTGCCCCGGCCAGTTGAGCATCGAGCACGGCGGCAAGATCGGTATTTAAATCCGCTTGTTGCCAGCGCACGGTGAGCTTTTTGCCCTCTTTGGTCAAGGTTAGCACGGTGTGTTCGCCCATACCGTGCCGGTCGGCGGTATCTGCCCAGCGGGAGAGTTCTTCTTGCGCGGCGGCGATTAAAACGGGGTCGTAATCGACCAGCAACCAATGCTGCACCGCCGCCAGTTTGGGCGCCAGCGCCCGCAGGTTGGAGCCCGTCCCAGACCCCAGATCGATAACCCGCACCGGGTTAGGCAGATCGGCGATCAGCATTGCCTCCAGCCCGCCATGCCGCGCACGATGGTCAGCCCCCTCACGGAGTGCAAGCCAGGAAGGGGAAAATCCACCCATCAGGACACCTTTGTTCGTGTATAAAAGATTTGGATTGCTTGCGAAAGAACTTGCCTGCGACAAGGGCAGCCAAGAGGCTTATGGCACAAAGGGTTCACGATGCCTTGCGTTGCGGAAAATAAGCCCGCGTAACCTGCGCGATGCGGGCGGCGGTATCCTCCCAACGTGGGAGTTTTTCTCCGGCGGCAAAGGCGGCGTGGCCAAGTTTTGCGCGTAAAAGCGGGTCCGCGAGCGCGCGGGCAAGGGCGGCCGCCAGCGCATCGCTATCTCCCGAAGGCACCTTGAGCCCCGCGCCCTCGGGCACGGTTTCGCTGGCCGCGCCGCCGGTGGTGGTGACAATGGGCAAGCCGCGCTGCAAGCTTTCTGCCAGCACCATGCCATAGCCTTCAAAATGCGAAGACATGACAAACAGATCCGCCTGCTCGAAGGCGGCATCCAGCGCGGCCTCCTTGAGCGAGCCGGGCAGGGAGACCCGCTCGCCAAGCCCTGCCAGCGCGATCTGCACTTCAAGCGCTTTTAGCGTTTCCGGCTCGCGATGCGCCCCGGCAATCGTGAGGTGCCAATCAAATTCGGTGAGGCCCGCCAGCGCATCGATCAGCACGTCATAGCCCTTGCGTGGCACAACCGAGCCGACAGCCAGCAGCGAAAGCGTGGCTTGGCCGGAGCCGGTGGCGCGCTTTTTGCGCTCCGTGCCCGGCTCGGCAATGGTGATTTTCGCAGCCGGAATGGCAAATTCATGGGTGAGAATGCGGGCTGTGAGCGGGGAGGTGACAACCACGGCATCCGCCAGTTCGAGCGCGCGTTTTTCGGTCGCAAACAGGGCGCTGGCCCGCTCCGGCGAGAGCCCGTGCTCCAGCGCCAGCGGGTGATGGCACAACGCAATGAACGGGCGTCCGAATTGGCGAAGCACAGCCTCCGGCATGGCGCCATAGGCCAGACCGTCGATCAGCAGCACGCAATCTTGCGGCAGGGTGCGGATGATGGCGAGGCAATCCTCCAGATCTTGCGCGCTGGGGTTGGGGAACGCCCCCGGCAGCGCGATATGGAAGGTGGGCGCGCCCTGCGCGGGCATGCGCTTGAGCACGTTGCGATCATAACCATAGCCGCCGGTCGGCAGGCTTAAATCGCCGGGGATCAGAAAAGCGATCGCGTTCATTGTTCAATGGGCCCTTCAAACCAGGCGCGTGCGAGGTCGGTTTCGTGCAAGGTGACGCGGATTTTGCTCAAACCCTTGCCATCTTCGCCCAAAGCGCCGGATTTGGCGGCTTTCACCATTTCCTGCCAGATATGATGGGCGAGAAATTCGGTGGTGGTCAGCGTGTTTTTGAACTGCGGCAAGGCGTCGAGATTTTGGTATTTGAGCGGCTTGAGCACCCCTGCCAGGGTATCGAGCGCAGCGCCAATATCGACCACCACGTTTTGTGCGGTCATTTGCGCGCGGAAAAACGCGACATCGACCACAAAAGTGGCGCCATGCATCGCCTGTGCCGGGCCAAAAAACGGATCGGGCAAGGAATGGCCGATCATGATGCGATCGCGCACTTCCACGGCAAATTCGCTGCGGGCGGCCTGGGGGTCAAGAGGGCGATTGGCCATCGGTTTTCTTTCCTTGCTCACGCGCTTTCGCGCTTAGGGACAATAAACGCGCTTTCGCGCTTAGGGGTAATCAACGCGCCTTCGCGCTTCGGGGGGTATAAACGCGCCTTCGCGCTTAGGGGTAATCGATCAGCGTTACGATCCCGCTCGCCTCCGCCGCCAGCAGGCGGGGAATGGCGGGCGCCAGATCGGAGAAGGCGATTCGCTCGCTCAGGAGCGCATCGAGCCTCTCATCGCGCATTAAACCCAACGCAGCCTGAAGCCTGGATGAATAACTCCAGCCTCTGGCGGCGTGGCCGGGCGAAATCGTACCAACCTGCGACGAAAGAATATGCAGACGGCCGGCATGGAAATGCCCGCCCAAAGGCAGCGTGACCGGCTTATCCCCATACCACGATACTTCCACCAGCCGCCCCTCTTGCCCCAAAGTGCCAAGCGCCGTGGCAAGGCCGGGCGCGGTGGCACTGGTATGGAAGGCAATATCGCCCCCCTGCGGCGCGTTTGCGGGCAGGGCGAAGGTTGCGCCCAATTGGCGCGCCAGTTCGGCGCGTGCGGGGTTTATATCGATCAAGGTAACCTGCGTGCCCGGCATCTGCGCGCACAGATAGGTGATCAGCAACCCCACCAGCCCGCCGCCCACCACCGTGACGCGGTCTGCCGCGCTGACACCCGAATCCCAAACCGCATTGAGCGCGGTTTCCATATTGGCCGCCAGCACGGCGCGGTGATCGGGCAGGTCATCGGGCACAAGGTTCAGCCAGCTTGTCGCGCAAACAAACCTATCCTGATGTGGATGTAGCACAAAAACCCGGCGCCCCAGCCATTCGGGCGGGCCTTGTTCCACCTCGCCAATGGCGCAATAGCCATATTTGACCGGGAAGGGAAAATCCCCTTCCTGCAACGGGCAGCGCATGCGGGTATATTCGGCGGGCGGGACAAGCCCTAACGCGATCAGCCGTTCGGTCCCGCGCGAGAGCGCGCTAAGCCGCATGCGCACCAGCGCCTGCCCCGGCGCCAGCGGGGGGAGCGGCACCGCGCGCTGTTCTGCCTGCATCGGGCCGGTATAGAACAGCGCATGGGCCTGCTCTGGCGCATGGATTGGGTGGGGAGCGGTCTTTTTTTGGGGCATGGCGATGCTTCGGCTTTTGTTCATGTGCAAAAAGCGATAGAATGGAACGCTGAACGATCCGCGCTTTCGATACGCGCTTAACGGCGGCCTGCCAAGGCCTGTCTGGCAAGCCCCCCGAAGATGCGGTCTGCCGGTTGGTTTGCTGTCCTTTGCTGTTTCACCCCTCCCCTCGGAGCCATCTGCCCATGAACACGCCGCTCGCCTCTTCGGGTTCTGTTTCCGCTGCCAAATTTCCGCTCACCCCCACCGGGACCCAAAGCGCGGAGGTGCTCACCTTGCGCCGCGTGATCTTTTTTGTGCTCAATGCCGGGCTTTATGCCGTCTTGATGGCCTGGGCCGCCCGTATTCTGGGCGTGCAGGGTTGGTCGCTGATCGATATTTTGTTGTTCATCGCGCTGGGGCTCGGGTTGCCGTGGTCGGTAATGGGGTTCTGGAATGCGTTGATCGGGCTGTATCTGCTCCATGGCAAAGCGGGGCAAAACGCCGCCCGGCAGGCGGTTGCGCCGTTTTTGAGCCATGTCGATCCCACAGCGCCCCTTGCAACGCGAACCGCGATCTTCATGACCTTGCGCAACGAGGATCCGGCGCGCGCCCTTCACCGCATGAAATTGATGAAGGCTGAGCTCGATGCTTCGGGGCAGGGGGCCATGTTTGGCTATTTCCTGCTCTCTGATACCTCGCTCGATGATGTCGCCGCCGAGGAGGCGATCGGGGTCGCCAAATGGCAGCAGGAGGCCGGTGCGGGCGCGCCCATCCATTATCGCCGCCGCAGCGAGAATACCGGCTTCAAGGCGGGCAATGTCCGCGATTTCCTCGAAAACTGGGCGGATGACTACCCGCTCATGCTCCCCCTCGATGCCGATAGCCTGATGGACGCCCCCACCATTATCCGCCTTGTCCAGATCATGGAGGCGAACCCCAAACTGGGCATTTTGCAAAGTCTGGTGGTGGGCATGCCCTCGCGTTCGGCGTTTGCGCGCATGTTCCAGTTCGGTATGCGCCAGGGCATGCGCGCTTACACCATGGGGCAAGCGTGGTGGGTGGGCGATTGCGGCCCGTTCTGGGGCCATAATGCCTTGGCGCGCACGCAGCCCTTCCGCGATGAATGCGCCCTGCCCGTGCTGCCCGGTGCGCCGCCCTTTGGCGGGCATATTCTCAGCCATGATCAGGTGGAGGCAACCTTCATGCGCCGCGCGGGCTATGAGGTGCGCGTTTTGCCCGAAGAATGCGGCTCCTGGGAGGAAAACCCGCCAACCCTGCTCGATTACATGAAGCGCAATACCCGCTGGTGCCAAGGCAATTTGCAATATATCAAGCTGCTCGACACAAAAGGCCTTTACCCGACCAGTCGCTTCCAACTGGTTTGGGCAATCTTGATGTTCGCCTCCATTCCCGGCTGGACCCTGATGCTGCTGTTTGCCGCGCTCAAACCGTTTGATGGCGAAACTCTGGCGCTGTTCCCGGTGCAATCGGCTTTGGCCTATTACCTGCTGTTCATGCTCATGGGCTTGATGCCCAAACTGGCCGGCTTGTTCGATCTGGCGCTGACCCAAGGCGCCGCCGCGCGCTATGGCGGCCGTTTGCGCTTGCTGCTGGCCGGGCTTGGCGAGATTGTCTTCTCGTGGATGCTCGGGGCGGCCGATACCTTCCGCACCACGGTGTTCATTCTGGGCTTGCTGTTTGGCAAATCGGTCACTTGGGGCGGGCAGGCACGCGATGCGCATGGGGTGCCATGGGCGCTCGCGACCTCCAATTTATGGCCGCAAACGCTCTATGGCGCGGTGGTGCTCGGGCTGATGACACTCACTTCGGGCTGTTTTGCCCTCTGGTCCTTGCCGCTGACCGGCGGGTTTTTGCTCGCCATTCCGTTTACGGTCGTCACCGCCGATCCAAGGCTGGGGGCATGGCTGGCCGCGCATCAATTTTTTGCGATCCCGGAAGAATTCGACACCCCGGCGATCCTTGCCGCTGCGCAAACCCAAACAACGGGAGAAGCATGATGAGGCCGGTTGTTTTAGCCCTTGCCGCCCGCTGGGCACGGCGCGGTGTGGTTGGCCTTGTGGTCGGTGCCGTGGTTTGGCCCGCTCTGGTGCTGCCCGCTTTGGCACAGCAACCAGCGCCCGACAAAACCCGGTTGGGCGCGCATAATCTGGCCCCTCCCAGCCTGTATGTGGGCGTGCGCAACCATTCCGAACCGGAAATCTGCGCCGAAAAAGACAATATCGACCTGCGTTTTGCGCATCCGCAGGTGCGCTCGTTCCGCATTCAGGCGCAGCACCCGGTTTATATCTCGATGCTGCGCGAAAATCTCGATGCGCCCGATTTCACCGCCTGCGATATGTCCGCCGATCCGGTGTTCAAGGCGCAGGAACCCCGTCAGGTCACGCTCTATGAGGATATGGATTGGCGCCTGGTCGGGCAGGTTTATCCAGCTTTCTGGCGTCCGGCCGATGTGGCGGTAAAGGTGGGCGCGCGGGTGGAAACCGGGCTGCACCTGCTCCAACTGTTCAAAACAACGTCTGATGGCCCCTATGAGGTGCTGGTTTTGTACCCCCCGGATGGCTATTGGCGCGCCCGGCCTTTGGCCCCCGCCCATTTGCGCGCGGCGGCCTATGGCTCCTCCTTCATGGTCGGGCCCGTAACCTTTGACAAACGCCCGCTGGTTGCCTTCACCGAGGTGCGGTTCGACCCCAAAACGCTGACCTTCACCTTTCCCTTCCGGGCGGGCGGGGAAGGGCGGTTGCAGCTTGAAACGGTAGATACCCAGCATATCGTGCTTGGCGCGCATCTTTCGGGCGCGTTACCCTCTGATAAACCCTTCGCCGCCCTGCGCTCGATGTATATCACCGACACCAACAACGATGTGGCGCGGCTGGCCTTGCGCAACAAAGGCGCCAACCGCTGGGCGGAGCAGCATATTCTGGATTTCACCGCCTCGGAGGCCAACGAGATCTGGGCGGGTCGGCACGCGCCCTCGCGGCATAACATCGCCTCCCCGGATATGATCTTCTCGCGCTTTGCGGTGCAATAAAGCATTGTGCGTAAAAAGAGACGCGCACAATGCTTTTGGCTCCACAATGTTTTGGGTTCACAGCGCTTTGGGCTCAAAGCGTTCTGGGTTCACAGCGCTCTGGCCGCCGCCAGCACGGCTTCGGCATGGCCGGGCACCTTCACCTTGCTCCAGATCTGGCGGAGAATCCCCTGCGCATCGATCAGAAACGTGCTGCGCTCGACCCCCATATAGCTGCGGCCATACATGCTTTTTTGCACCCAAACGCCATAAGCTTCCAGCATGGCGTGGGTTTCATCGGCCAGAAGCGGGAATGCAAGCCCGTATTTATCGCGGAATTTGGTATGGCTTTTGGGGCTGTCGGGGGAAATCCCGATCACACGGGTATTGGCCTCGGCAAAGGCGCCGAGCAAGGCATTGAAATTCTGGGCTTCGAGCGTGCAGCCGGAGGTATCATCCTTGGGATAAACATAGAGCACCAGCTTTTGCCCCCGCAGATCGGCAAGCGTGCACATCGTGTCGGCATGGTCGGGCAGGGTGAAAGCCGGGGCGGGTGTATCCAGAGCCAGGGGCATGCGGGTTCCTTTGATCAGGTTGGAAAAAAGACGTATTCTGCATAAATAAGACAAACGCACCATAAATAAGACAAACGCAAAGCTAGGCTGTCACAAAACACCTGTTGCTTCAAGTCTGCTGCCGAGGCCCCAAGTCTGCTGCCGAGGCATCAAGTCTGCTGCCGAGGCATCAAGCCTGCTGCCGAGGCATCAAGCCTGCTGCCGAGGCATCAAGCCTGCTGCCGCGAAAACACCTTGTAAAGCATATATCTGTATAAGGCGATGATCTAAGATCATACCGCATAAACAATCGCCTTTATATCCCTGTATGTGGCTTGCCCCCAAGCTGGTTTCTGTCCCAAGAGGAAGGAGCGTGTTTTGCAACGTTTTCAAGCAGATCATGAGCCCGAAGCGCAGCGCCCGGCGCGGCCGGGCTTGCGGCTATTGGCTATCGGAGCGGCGGTTGTTGCCGCTCTGGGGCTGGCCCTTGCCGGTGGCGTACATTTTTTTGCCCAGATTGGCACCGCCGCACAAATCACGGAGCGCGTCCAGAGCGCCTTGACGCAAATGGTCGGCCCCTCCGGGCAGGTTGGGCTGTCTGGGGTTGAGCTTGAGCTGGGGCTTGCCCCGGTTTTGCGCGGCGAGCATGTGAAGATCAGCCATGCGCCCAGTGGTGCGGGGTTGGAAATCGGCGGGGTGCAGTTCACGCTGGCGCCTTTGTCGCTGATCGCCGATACCCCGAGCCCCAGAACCGCGCAGTTCGCCTATATGCGCGTGCGCTTGCCGGTGCATTTGCCGCCCGCTGAGCCGGTGCAGTTTGCCGCCCTCGCGCAGGCCGCCCTCGCGCAGGGGATGTCAGCGCTGTTTTCAACCAATCAACTTGATTTGGCTATGCTCGATACCTTTGAAATCGCGCGGCTGGATGTGGAAGGCTTAGCCTTGCCGCCGTTGCGTTTGGGGTTCAAGCGAGAGGCGCAGGATCGGATAACAGGCGAGCTGGGGTTACACGGCGGCGCAGCTATGGCGCGTTTCGAACTCCTTTCCTTGCCCGGCGCGCGCGTAAAATTGGTGCTGCTCCCGGTGGCTGTTGCGCAGATCAAGACGCTGTTTCCCGTGCTCGATCTGGATTTCCTCTCGGCGAAGACGAGGTTCAATGCCACCTTCGAGAGCGGCGAGAAAAAGCGCGGGACCCTGCTTTTGGAGATTGCGGAAGCGGGGGTCTTCCCCAAATCCGAGCACGCGGCGCTGGCAATAAAACGCGCGGGCATGATGCTGGAATGGAGCGGGGAGGCCGCGCCGTTGCGCATCTCGCAAGGCTATATCGAGGCGGAAGGCCAGAAAATCGCGCTGCAGGGCGAGATCACGCCGCAGCCCGCCGGTGCAGCGTTCAAGGTGCGCACCCTGCCGTTTGCGCTGAACTTGCCGGACCCTGCACCCGACCTTGCAGAAGACCCCAATCGCAGCAACGCGCCCTCACAAGCGCGCGCGATACCCATGAAGCTGTTTGATGCCCTGTTTTTTGAATTTTCCGGGCGCTATAGCAAGGCCGAAGAATCTCTTGCGCCATCTCTTGCGCCATCTCTTGCGCTCGATACTCTAACCTTCGGTCAGGCCGATACCGCGCTGGTTGAGGGGACAGGGCGGCTCGAATTTTCCGCCGTTGCCGCCAAGACGCCTGCGGCAACCGATAATGGGGCCGATACGGGGCCAATGGGCCTGCATCGGCTTGACATAACCTTGCGCGCCAACCCGATGCCCGCGCCGCTGGCCCTGTGGCTGTGGCCACGCTTTGCTGCCCCCAAATTACGGCATTGGTTGGTTCAAAACGGGGTTTATGGCACATTGGACGTGCCGGAATTCGCTCTCTCCCTCGATAGCGCAGGGCTTGCAGCGCTGGGCACGCATACGCCCTTGGCAGACAATGCCTTGGCGATACGTTTCCGCTTGGCGCAGGGCGGTTTTGCCACTTTGCCCGGGTTGGCACCGCTGCGGGTGGAAGAGGCTTTCGGCGCGGTAAAGGGTCACCGCACGCAGATCGATCTTGCCAAGACAGCGCTCGCAACGCCAAAAGGCGCGATCGAAGCGCGGCAAGCCCAGTTGGTCGTCGCCCATTCGGAAGAGCGCCCGGTGCCGCTGGCCTTTTCAATCCCGCATATGCGCGGTCCGATCACCGGCGCCGCACTTCTGCCCGCCTTGCAGGCCTTTTTCGATCTGCCTGGAGATACCACGCTTCAGGACGGGGTTTTCGAAGGCAAGCTTGCCTTCACCTTGCCCATTGCGCCAGACAAGGCGCTGCCGGTCCGGGCGGTGGAGGCAAATTTCGAGGCGCGCCAAGTGCGGATTGCGCGCGCTTTTCGGGATTATCCCCTGCAAGATGCCAAGCTTCGGGTGCAGATCAAGGGTGAGCGTACCACGCTGGAAGGGCAAGGGCGGCTCGATGGCATGCCGCTGGATCTGACCTATCGCGGGGAGGGCGCGCGCGAGGGCAAGTTCGAGGCGAAAATGGTGCTCGAAGAGGCAGATTTTTCACGCCTTGCCGGGGTGGAAACCAAGGCCTTCCTTTCCGGCCCGGTGGGCGTAACCGTGAATGTGGGGGTTGCCAAAGGGCAAGCGGGCGCGCCGGACATCACGCTCGATCTGGGGCAGGCGCGGGTAGAATATCCGCTGCTCGGCATCGCCAAAAAGCCGGGGCAACGGGGCACAGTCCGGTTGGGTTTCAAAGCCGATGCAGGAGGCGCTAAACCGGGCAGCGCAAAGCCCGGCTTCGCCGCCTTCACGCTCCAGGAGGTTGACGCGCAGATCGGCACCTTTGCCGCGCGTGGGCAGATCGATTGGAGCGGCGATGCGGTTCAACGCGCCGATTTTTCGTCGTTTGCGATCGGAGCGGCCGATTCCGCCCGCGTAACCCTCGAAAAATCCCGCACAGGCTATAAATATGTGGTGCGTGGCAACACGCTGGATATCCGCCCGCTGCTGCGCCCGCTCCTGAAGGGCAACAGCGCGGAGGAAGGCGATCTCGATATCGAGTTAAACGTAACCGTGCTGGTGGGCTTCAATGGCGAATTGATGACCGGGGCCCAAACCCGCCTGTTACGGCAGGCCGGCAAGGTCTCTATGCTGGATGTGAGCGGCAGCTTTGTGGGTCTGCCGATGCGCGTTGCGCTGGCGCGTACGGGCGCGGATGCCGGGCGGTTGATCGATTTCTCGGCGGGCAATGCCGGGGCGTTGCTGCGCTTTCTTGATCTGTATAACCGGATGGAAGGCGGGCGTCTTTCCGGCCGGATCATGCTGGAAGCGGGGCAGCAAAAAGGCAATTTGTTGCTGCACGATTTCGCGCTCAAGGGGGAACCGGCCTTGCGGCGCGTTGCGCGCGGCGGGGATTCCCTTAACCCCATGCAGGCGGGGGATCGGGGGATCGAGTTCACGAAATTGCGGGCGGATTTTGCGCGCGCGCAAGGTCGGTTCACGCTGCAAGATGCGGTGATGTGGGGGGCTGAAATGGGCGGGACGCTGGAAGGCGTGCTCGATTATGCGGAAGACCGGGTGGAGATGAAGGGGGCTTTCGTGCCTGCTTATGCGCTCAACAACCTGTTCGCGCGGGTGCCGATTGTTGGGCCGATTTTGGGCGGCAACCGCTATGAGGGGCTGTTTACCCTGCCCTTCGAGATTACCGGCAAGGCCAGCGCGCCGGTGCTGAAGGTGAATGCAGCGGGAGCGGCAACGCCGGGTATTTTGCGCCGGATCTTTGACGAACGCAAGGAATTGCGCCCGGAGGAATGAGCCTTGCTTTGGCATAAGGGTTGTTGATGGCAACAAAACACCTTATGCCCTATGTTCCCGGTGCTCTATGTTTCCGCTGCCCTATGTCATGCCCTATGTTCCCGTGCGCGGCGTATGGACGGGCGCTTTGTTTTCAAGGGTATAGTCGAGCATCGAGCCATCATAGAGGCGGGTATTGGGCTGCCCCAGCACTTCGCTGAGCACGAACCAATCGGTAGCGGCCCAATGCCCGGTATTGCAATAGGTGATCGCGCCGCTGGCCTTGGCGGTTGCAGCAAAGACGCTGGCGAGCGCGGCGCGGTCTTTCAAGCGGAAATCGGCGGTAAAGGCGCGCGAATGCGGCAGGTTGACCGCACCGGGAATATGCCCGGCGGCTTTGATTGCCTTGTGTTTGTCGCGCCCATTATAATACGCTTCGGGCCGGGCATCGACAAGGGCGGTGCCGGAGGTCTGGGCGGCGAGGACATCGGCGAGGGAAGCGCGCAAACCTTGTTGGAGCTTGGCCTCGTAGAGAGCGGGCTGCGGCGGCGCACTGGCGCCGGTTGCAACCGCCCGCGCAGGGTTTTGTACCCAGCCGCGATACCCGCCATCAAGGATGGCGATAGAGGCATGGCCATAGGCCTTGAAACTCCAGTAAACGCGCGCCGCCGCGCCGAAGGAGGAATCGTCGCTCCCCTCATGCACGATCACGATAGCGCTGTCATTGGCGATCCCCAAATCCCCGGCCAAAGCCTCGAACTGCGCAGGCTCGGGCAGATAGAGCGAGGTGTTCTCGCGCGGCAACCGCCAGCTGGCATGCGCATAATCGGCGTGGACCGCGCCTGGAATATGCCCGGCGGCAAACACAGCGGCGCCTTTTTCGCGGGTTTCTCCGGCACGGATATCGAGCACGAAGACGGATTTGGGGTCCGCTTTGAGGCTTGCCGCCAAGGCTTCCGGCGAGATCAGGCCGCGCAGCGGTTCGGCGGCAAAACCGGGCAGCGTGGTTGCGGGCACAGCCAGCGCCAGCGCGACCAGCACCGCGCGGCGATTGGGAAGAGCGAACAGGGCGCGCATGTGAATCTCCAAGGGTATCTATCGGCTAAGGCCGCGTTTGATTTCGCAATAATTAGAAAAAATTTCCTCCAATAGCAAGAATACGGCTTTAGTTAGGAATGAATTTCCGTTTATATGGGCATAGAAGGCGTGATTTTTCTAAAAAACGAAGGGTATTGCAATGGATTCTTTTGATCGGGCGATCCTCGCCGCCATTCAGGTCGATGCCTCGCTGGCGCTCAATGATCTGGCCTCACGGGTGGGGCTTTCGCCAACCCCGTGCTGGAACCGGTTGAAGAAAATGGATGAATCGGGCGTTATCCAGCGCCGTGTGGCGGTGCTCGATGCGGCGCAACTGGGGCTGGGGGTAACCATTTTTGTCTCCGTTGAAACCGCCGATCATTCCGAGGGGTGGCTGGCGCGCTTTGCCGAAGCGGTGCGCGATATGCCCGAAGTGGTGGATGTGTACCGCATGTCCGGCGATGTCGATTATATGATGCGGGTAGTGGTGCCGGGCATTGATGCCTATGACGAATTTTATCGCCAGTTGATCAAGAAAGTACCGCTCAAGAATGTAACCTCCCGGTTCGCGATGGAAAAGATCAAGGCAACCACAGCGCTGCCGCTGGAGCGCTCCCCGGTTTTCAAGGCCCGCAAGAAAACGGGCAAGAAAACAGGGGCGTGAGCGGAGCGGGAGGCGCCGCAAACGGGGTTGGCGCTACCCCTTGATCGCCATGCGGATGCCATCGAGCACGAATTGCACGGCCAAAGCGGCCAAAACCACCCCCAGCAGGCGCGAGAGCACCATATTGCCGGTAATGCCCAAAAAGCGCGAGATCCGCTCGGAGGCCAGCAAAACCAGAAAGCAGCTCAGCGCCACCAGCGCGATCACCACCACCAACGCTCCGATCTTCATCGGGTTGGCGCCCGCATTGCCCGCCAGCAGCATCGTGGCGGTAATGGTCCCCGGCCCGGCCATCAGCGGAATGGCGAGCGGAAAAGCGGCGATATTGTGGATATGGTCTTCATCCACGGCCGTGCGCGCCACGCTGCTCTTGCGCTTGGTGCGTTGCTCAAACACCATCTCGAACGAAATCCAGAATAGCAACAGCCCACCCGCAATGCGAAAGGCGGGAATGCCGATGCCCAACGCATCGAGCAGGCTTTGCCCGAACAGCGCGAAAAAAACGATAATCCCCAACATGATAACAGTGGCCCGGCGCGCAACCTGCCTGCGCTCCAGCGCGGACATGCCCACGGTCAGGCTCATGAAAATAGGCGCCAGAGCGGGGGGATCCACCGTGACCATCAAGGTGGTGAGGGTGGTCAGGAAATAATCGGTGAGGATGGGGGGGAAGAGGCTCAAGGGAAACTCACGCGAGGGGGGGAGGGTGTAAGGGATGGGGAGTCGAGGGAGAGGCGAGGGGGGGCGTAAGGGCCGCACGATAGGGGTATTTGCACGAAAAGCACAGGCCGGGAGCGGTTGGGGCTAGTCTTTTCACGCAAGCTTATGCCACAATGATCAGAACATAGAAGATTCATTGGGGGATAAAATGCCGGTTGAAATGTCCAAAGATCTCCGCTCCGGTGCGCTTGTCTATCACAGCCACCCCAAACCTGGCAAATTGGAGATCGTCGCCACCAAGCCTTTGGGCAACCAACGCGATCTGGCTCTGGCCTATTCGCCCGGCGTTGCCGCCGCCTGCGAGGCGATTGCCGACAACCCGGCAGAAGCGGCCAACCTGACCGTGCGGCAAAATCTGGTCGCGGTGATCACCAATGGCACAGCGGTTCTGGGGCTGGGCGATATCGGCCCGCTCGCCTCCAAACCCGTGATGGAAGGCAAGGCGGTTCTGTTTAAAAAATTCGCCGGTATTGATGTGTTTGATATCGAGGTCGCCGAAAAACGGGTCGATAAACTGGTCGATGTGATCTGCGCGTTGGAGCCCACCTTCGGCGGGATCAATCTGGAGGATATCAAGGCCCCCGAATGCTTTGATGTCGAGGCCAAATGCCGCGAGCGCATGGCCATCCCGGTCTTTCACGATGACCAGCACGGCACGGCGATCATTGTCGCGGCGGCGGTTCTTAATGCTATGAAGCTTGGCGGCAAGGATCTGGCCAAGGTGAAGCTGGTGACCTCCGGCGCGGGCGCGGCGGCTTTGGCCTGCCTTAATCTGCTGGTATCGCTGGGGGTTACGCGCGAAAATATCTGGGTGACCGATCTGGAAGGCGTGGTCTATCAAGGCCGCACCGAGCTGATGGATCGCTGGAAGGCAATCTATGCCCAGCCCACCGACAAGCGCAGCTTGGCGGAGGTAATTGACGGCGCGGATATTTTCCTCGGGCTTTCGGCGGGCGGCGTTCTCAAGCCGGAATAGCTGCGAAAAATGGCACCCAACCCGCTGATTATGGCGTTGGCGAACCCGACACCGGAAATCATGCCAGAGCTGGCCTATGACGTGCGCCCCGATGCCTTGCTGTGCACCGGGCGCTCGGATTACCCCAACCAGGTCAATAACGTGCTGTGTTTCCCGTATATTTTTCGCGGGGCGCTCGATTGCCAGGCGACCACGATCAACGAGGCGATGAAGCACGCAGCGGTGCGGGCGATCGCGGAACTCGCGCAGGAGGCTTCCTCCGATGTGGTCGCCATGGCCTCTGGCGGCGAAGCGCGCAATTTTGGCGCCTCTTCGCTTATTCCCTCGCCGTTCGATCCGCGCCTGATTTTGCGCATCGCGCCCGCCGTTGCCAAAGCGGCGATGGAAACCGGCGTTGCGCGCGCCCCGATTGCCGATTTTGCGGCGTATCTGGAGCGGCTTGACCGGTTTGTGTTCCGCTCCGGGTTTATCATGCGGCCGATCATCAAGGCGGCGCGCGACAACCCCAAACGGGTGATTTATGCGGAAGGGGAGGATGAACGTTCCTTGCGCGCGGCGCAAACCGTGATTGAGGACGGCATTGCCGTGCCGATTTTGGTCGGGCGGCCGGGCGTTATCGAGCAACGCTGCGAGAAATTCGGCCTGACCTTGCGGCCTGGCGATGTGGAGATCATCAACCCGGATGACGACCCAAGGTTTCGGGATTATGTTCAGACCTATCTGGACATTGCCGGGCGCAAGGGCATTACGCCCGATGCCGCCCGCACGCATGTGCGCACCAACACCTCGGTGATCGCGGCGGTTGCGGTGCGGCGCGGCGATGCGGATGCCATGATCTGCGGGCTGGAAGGGCGTTTCCGCTCGCGGTTGCAGATCATCCGCGATGTGATCGGGCTGGCGCCGGGTGTAACAGAACTTGCCGCCATGACCTTGATGATCACCAACAAGGGCGCGTTCTTTTTGGCCGATACGCATGTTAATGAAGAGCCTAACCTTGAGCAGATCGTCGATATTGCCTTGCGGGCGGCTACCGAGGTCAAGCGCTTCGGGCTGATCCCCAAAGTGGCGATGATCTCGCATTCCGATTTCGGCAGCCATGATTCGCGCACCGCCCGCAAAATGCGCGAGGCCGCGCGCATGGTCGCCCAGCTCGCGCCGTGGCTGGAGGTCGATGGCGAAATGCAGGCCGACAGCGCCCTCTCCGAAATCGTGCGCGAAAAAGTGCTCCCCGGCGGCAATATCAAGGGCGCGGCGAATATTTTGATCATGCCAACGCTGGACGCCGCCAATATCGCCAACGAACTCACCAAGGTGATCGCCGAAGCCCTGCCCGTTGGGCCGATTTTGCTCGGCACCAACTTCCCGGCGCATATCGCAACCTCCACCACCACGGCGCGCGGGGTGGTGAATTTGACCGCTCTGGCGGTGGTGGAAGCGCAGAACGGCAAGCGGGAGGGATAAGGCCCGCATGGCAGGTGGCCCGATAGCGTTTTTGTTTCTGATGGACTCATCCAAAGCAAAAACGCTTTTTCTACAAAGAGATAAAATCAGGATACGATTCGTTTTTAACGCATCCCGCCCAATCGCCGCTTGAGGGTTAGCCAAGGGCACGCCAAAACGCCGCTTGGGGGCCGCCCAGCGGGGATAAATAAAATGTCAGGCGGTGCGGGGCACGGCCAGCCAACCGTGCGGGCACGTGCAGAGTGAAGGGGTGTAGACCGGCAGACCGCCGGCGGGCTGGGGGACGGGCCCCGCACCGTCTTGCTTCGTATCAACCCGGATAGCTCGATTAGGCGGGCACGCGACCTGTGGCTTAAGCAGGATCGCTATCGGATGGGCAGGGGCGTTTCCGTTTATGGGCGGTGCGAAGGCCCATAAACGGC
>CAZGKS010000003.1:0-15700 GCA_964526275.1 uncultured Methylobacterium sp.
CAGTGGGAGACGTCATCGACCTCTTTACGCCATCCGAATGTGCAAATTACTGCGCGGCTTGCGGTTATGATCCAACTTGAAGTGGATATGCTCTAGAGCCATTATAAAAAAGCGTCTTTTGCTCTTGGTCTTTTGCTGTGAAGAGACCATCAAAAAAAGTGGCCCCTAAAACAAAAGCGCCCCTGCGGGCGCTTTTGAAAAAGTGACGCAGCTACCCGAACCACGATCAGAACTTGGCACCCCCGCTGAAGCGCAGAGCCTGCAATTCGTCGTGGCCAGCACCCTTGTTGCGGGCAAGCGCATAGGCGTAATCAATCCGGATCGGCCCAAGCGGCGACGACCACAGCAACCCGACACCGACCGACGAACGGAGCGATTTGTCATCGCGGATGGTCATGCATTCCGATTGAATAATACCGGCCCCGCAATCCTGAACCCCATCCTTGTTAAGATCGATCCATTTCTTGCCGCGATAGCCAAACAAGGTACCAGCATCCGCAAAGACCGCGCCGCGCAAGCCGATTTCCCGAGGCAACCCGAAAATCGGGAAAGTGACCTCAGCCGTACCGCCGAAATAAGTCGTCCCGCCCACCGCATTGGCGCTGGATTCTGTGACCGTATCGCGCGGGCCAAGGCCCGAAGATGCATAACCGCGCACCAGATCCGGCCCCATATAGAAATGATCAAGCACGCGCAATTTATCGGAACCATAGGCCGCAATATGCCCGCCCTGCAGTTTGACCATGCCGATCACGTCATCGGTAATCGGATAATAATAGCGCATGGAAGCCGTTGCACGGATAAAGCGCGAATCCCCACCAAGCCCAGCAAAATCAGGCTTCAAATCGGCATAAAGCCCTTTGGTCGGATCATTGTTGTTATCGAGCGTGTTATACAGGAAGGTGAGCCCGGCCAAGGAGGTGATATTCTTGCCGCGCGCTTCCTTGATCGCCATTGAAGCTTCACCATCGGTCAAGCACGACGCTGCCGCCCCCGCCAATTGGCAATTATCATAGGGATATTTGCCGGTATTGGGGATCGTGATATTCTGTTGATAGAGCGAATAACGCGCGCCAATCGTGAAATCCTCGGTGATCGGCAAGCCTGACCGCAAGGTGAAACCGGTATTGCGCGACCGATAGCGCGTATAGGAATTCACATCCGAGAATTTGCTGAACACATCAAATCCAGCTGCCAGACGATAGCCCATAAAAAACGGTTCGGTGAAATTAAGTTCCCCGCCCCGTGTGCGCTGCCCGGTATTGATCGCCACCCGGGCATATTGCCCCTTGCCGAGAAAGTTTGTTTCCTGCACGGAGACTTCCGCCAGAACCCCGTCGGTCGTGGAATACCCGCCGGCAACCGAGAAGCTACCGGTCGCTTGATCCTCGACATCGACATTGACAATCACCCGATCCGGCGCGGAGCCGGGCTCGTTGGTGATCCGCACATTCTTGAAGAAATTCAGGTTTTTCAGACGGCGTTCCGCACGGTCCATGGCAGCCTTGTTATAGGCATCGCCCTCCCCAATGTCGAATTCACGGCGGATAACATAATCGCGCGTCCGGGTATTGCCGCGCACGACAATGCGCTCGACATAAACGCGCGACCCTTCTTCGACGGCATAGACGAGGTTGATGCGGCCATTGGCGGCGTCCCGGTCTGCACGCGGGCGCACCTGCGCAAAAGCATATCCCCGCTGCGCAACCTCTTGCATCATGGCATCGACCGATTTTTCAATCTCGCTGGCATCATAAACCTGTCCCGAACGGGTGCGCATGGCCGATTTGAGGCGCGCCGGATCGACATCCGCGATGCGCGATTCGACCTCTGCCAGCCCGATCGTGTAGCGTGGCCCTTCATTCATCGTGATCACGATGCGATACCCGCCCTCCGCATTGTCATATTGCACGTCCGAGCGGTTGATGCGGAAATCAGCATAGCCATGGCGTTGATAATAGCGACGGATATTATCGAGATCGCCAGCCAGGCGCTCCGGATCATAAACGTCCGAGGTTTTGAAGAAGCTCAATAAATTCGATTCGGTGAGCTGCATCAGCCCCTTGAGACGCCAATTGCTGACATTCTCGTTGCCGACAAAGGTAATGGATTTAATGCCGGTCTTGCTGCCCTCATTGATCACGAAGGCAACATCGGTGCGGCCATCTGCGGCAGGCGTAAGATTTGCCTTCACGTCGACCGCGGCGCGGCCAAGGCGGCGATAAATATTGCGAATTCGCTCGATATCCTGATCAACGATCGCCTGCGAAAAAGCCCCGCGCGAGCGGGTCTGAACCTCGCCGAACAGCGAATCGGCTTTCACCTTGGAATTGCCAGAAAAAGTAACGCGGTTGACCAGCGCATATTCTGCAACCCGAACCGAAATACCATTGCCCTCGCGCGTGATCTTGACATCCGAAAACAGCCCGGTTGCGAACAGATCTTTGATCGCCCGGTCAATGCGCGCGGGGGTATAGGATTCGCCTGGCCCCAACGCCACAACGGTGCGAATGGTCTCTGTTTCAACGCGGCTATTGCCCTGCACGCGCACGGATTGCGCAAGAGCAGGCAAAGCGAAAGCCCCCAGAATCAACACCACCCCGGCCACAAGCGAGGCTATGCGGCGCCCGAAGGAACCAGCGACGGAGTGCGGCGGAACATGTGCGCGTGTGAAAAAAGTCATTCGTTCATCCAATCCCACGATGCGCCAACACGCATAAAGCATGCGGCACCTTGCGTTTCTATCAAGCTTGCTTTTAACGAAAATGCATACGATTGCAACAGGCAACCGCCATCACAAACGTCTTCCTAAACAAATTAACAAGATTGCGGGCTTTCGCCAACCCCAAATCCTTGCAATCATTAAGACAAGATTAACGCTACGGCGTTTGGCGCTCTCTGGGCGCGCAAGCAGGGCGAGAATCGTGCGCCGCAACGCCCTTAACCGCTCCCCGACGATTCGGCATGCGTACAAACAGCCCGTGCCTGCATACCAGAAAAAGCGAGAGAAAAATGGTAGCAGTGAGTGGGCTCGAACCACCGACCTTGGCATTATGAGTGCCACGCTCTAACCAGCTGAGCTACACTGCCGTAAGTTTGGCACGGCCACAACGGCCGGAAAATCCTTGCAAAAAACCTGCACGGAAATCCCAAGATTGTGAGCCTGCACAACAAACGCCCGATTACGCGAACGATTGCAAGGGACCCGCCAAGATACCCACATGGAGCATCCCTTGGCGCGCTTTAAAAGAGAAGTAGCGCATAAAGTCAAGCCCGCCGCCGCGCAAATTGGGGAAAAGCCCGGCCCTTCACGCCGCCCTGCCCCGCAACGCGCCCGCATACGCCTCACAACGTGGTCAAAACGCCGGTCGTGACGTCAAAAATCGCCCCATGGAGGTGAATTTTACCGCGCCCATGCAAAATCTGGATACACGGAAAGGTCAGCAGGTTTTCGATCGATTGATGAATCGACCCCCGCGCCAGCCGCTCGGCATAATCGTGATCGCTTTCATCCGCTTGGGCTGGCAGGGCTTCCGCCGCCGGGCCGATCAGGGTCATCCATTTGCCAATGAAATCGCCCGGCGAAAGGGCATCCTCCGCCCCCGGATTGCGCGTGCGCCGCACAAAGGCATGCACCCCGCCGCAGCGGGCATGGCCCATCACCACAATATGCTGGACACGCAAGGCTTGCACCGCAAATTCGAGCGCCGCAGAGGTGCCGTGCAATTCGCCGTCGGGCGAATAAGGCGGGACCAGATTGGCAACATTGCGCACCACAAAAACTTCGCCTGGCCGCGCATCGAAAATGACTTCAGGGGAGACACGGCTATCGCAGCAGGCAATGATCATCACGGCGGGGCGCTGGCCGTTTTCGGCCATATCCTCAAACCGCGCGCGTTCTTGCGGCAAGCGGTTCGCACGAAACGATTCGTACCCCTCCAGCAAGCGTTGCGGAAAAGGTTCGATCAAACGTTCGGACGCCATCCATAATTCCCCTTTATCTTGCCATAAGCCCATTCGGCTCATTTTATCCAACCTTATAAGCAGTGCACCATGCACAGGTTTTTTGGGAAAGCAAATAGACAGCGCCCACAAAACCTTGCACATTCCACCCTGATTTTATGGCTTTTACGCGGCAGGGCCCCCGCCCGCAGCCCGCGCAGCAAAAAGAGCCGCACACAGCAACAACCGCGCAGGCATTTGCCTCGCAAAGACGCATAGGGAGAAGAACATGTTCGATTTAAGCGGGAAAAACGCGCTGATCACCGGCGCATCGGGCGGGATCGGGCAAGCGATCGCCACAGCGCTGCACGCCCAAGGGGCGACGGTTGCGCTCTCTGGCACAAGGCGGGAGGCGCTGGAAGCGCTGGCCGCCAGCCTGGGGAGCCGCACGCATATCGTGCCCGCCAATCTTGCCGACCGCGCCTCGGTGGATGCCTTGGTGCCCGCCGCAGAAGCCGCCATGGGCGGGCTCGACATTCTGGTCAACAATGCCGGGATTACCCGCGATAACCTCTTCATGCGCATGAAGGATGAAGAATGGGATCAAGTGCTGGCGGTCAACCTGACGGCGTCTTTCGTGCTCGCCCGTGCGGCCGTGAAAGGCATGATGAAACGCCGGTTCGGGCGGATTATCGGCATCACGTCGGTGGTCGGGGTGACCGGTAATCCGGGGCAGGCCAATTATTGCGCCGCCAAGGCCGGCATGATCGGCATGACCAAGGCGCTGGCGGCCGAAGTTGCCAGCCGCGGCATCACCGCCAATTGCGTTGCCCCCGGCTTTATCGAGAGCGCCATGACCGATGCGCTCACCGATAAACAGCGCGAGGGGATCATGGCGTCCATCCCGGCCGGGCGCATGGGCACTGGCGCAGAAATCGCCAGCGCGGTTGTGTATCTCGCCTGCACGGAGGCGGGCTATGTCAATGGCCAGACCTTGCATGTCAATGGCGGCATGGCCCGGATTTAACAAGGAGCATTTTGCTTTTGACCGAACAGTCAAACGCAAAAGACGCGTTCTTCTCCAAAGAGATAAGAACAAGATGCGTTTCCATCACAACACCTCTTGTTCTGGCACGCTCACAATGAACCCTATTTCGCCTTCGCTTTTTTGCCGCCGCTTTTGGGCGCAGCTTTCGGCTTGTCCACTGAAGACTTGTCCGCAGAAGATTTAGCAGAAGAAGATTTAGCGGCGGAAGATTTGGCAGCGGAACCAGCTTTCGCTTTGGCGTTTGCGCCCTTTTGCGGCGCAGCGCCAGCCTCCTTGGCTTTCAGAACCATCCACGGGGTGGGGCTTGAGCGCCATTCCCACAGGCACAGCAATTGATCCAGATGCGGGCGATGGGCGAGCCATTGCGGCGCAACCGAGAGCATGCGGTGCCCGGCATCCCCCACCAGCGTAATCGTGTGGCTGGCGCCAAAGCGTTCGGTCATCAGCTTGAGCGTGCCGGGTCGCATGCCCTCATGTACTTCCACAATCATATCCATGTGCTTGAGCGCGGGGGCTTTTTCCGGGTCCAGCAGCTCCACTTCCCCGCCTTCAATATCGCAAACGACCAGCGCCTTTTCGCCCTCGGTCAGCACGAAATCATGCGGGTGAAACAACCCGCCGGTTACCACGCGGGCACCAACGCCGTTACGCTCTGCCAGATCCGTGCAGGCTTTTTGCGCGTATTCGTTGGTATCATGCGCGAAAATTTGCGTATTGGGCATTCGGAGCGCCATACCAACCGCGTAATAGCCTTCGGCACTGCCGATATTGAAAACCTGCGTATAGGATTGTGTGAAAACCGTCTCCAGATACGGATGCAACGGCTGCTCATAAGTGCCCAGTAGTTTGGGGATATGGCACCCTTCGGCCGAAGCTTCCAGAAAGGTCATCTTTGCAAAGGGACCAGACATTACCGTCAAGCCTGAAACCTTGACAAATTCCCCCTGGAGCACGTTGCAGCGCCATTTGGCCAAAAGGCGCATCACATCCGCCAGCCTTTGGCCGACAGGACGATCGAGCTTTGCCAGCATCGCAGAAACCTGCGCCAAAACGCTTTCATTCAAGGTCATAAAATTTTCCTGTATCTGTGTGGCCTACCCGCGTGTTGCCGGTAAACTGCTCGTGGAGTTTTGTGCTTTGGGGGACGTATTCCAGAACCGCTTGCGATAACTGGCGATAAAATCCGTCATGGTATCGGCGCTCACGACATCCCCGGCAGCTTCGCGCAATTTACTGGTGGCAACCGGAGATGGGCTCGAAATGACATCAAACGCCTTGCCGTCCGGTGTTTTGGCCATCAGCGCCAGATACCGCCCCCGCAACCGATCGCGGGAGAGATGCTCATCGCCCAAAACATACGCGATCCCGGCGCGCAAAGCAGCAAAGCGCTGTTCGGGCTCAAGGAGAGCCTGCCGCTCCGGCTCGCGCCAGCCCTCGCCCAACAGGCGCTCATAAGCTTCCCCCGCCTGTCGCCAGCGTTTGCCAAGCCAGAGAATATCGGCCCGCAAGCGATCCACTTCCGCCCCGGTAAGCCCGGCAATCACGTCCATCGCCAGCTCGATCTGCTGCAATTCCGCCAAGGCGCGCGCTTCGAGCATCAGGCGCGCTTGCAAGGTTTGCTCCGGCAAACTTGCCAAACGCGTTTGCCGCAAAACCGCAATGGCCTGTTCGGGTTTGCGCGCTTGCAGATACATCAAGGCCAATTTTGCCGCCAAAATCGATTTTGAAGCCCCTTGCAGGCGATGCTTGACCTGATGATCAAAAATTACCGCCGCCTCGTTCACCAGCCCCAGATCCGCAAACCGTTCGCCCAGACGTTGGGCGATCTGATCGCCCCGCGGGCCGGGAGGCACCAGAAAGCGGAACTCATTGAGAATGGACACCGCATCCTTATGCGAAAGCGTTGCGCCATTTTCTTCTAAAAACAGCGCCTCGAATTGCCCCGCCATACGCTCTTCAATCCGCCGCGCGACCGGGTGATCGGGGGCAATATCCAACGCCCTGCGCACGGTGCCGAACGCCTCGCGCCAGCGCGCCGCCTTGAGATGCGCTTGCCCCAAATGCTCCAGCGCCTTGAGTTCAACCTCATCGCGCCGCCAGATCAGCGCCAGGGTCTCGAATTCGGCTTGCGCTTCTGCCGGTGACATCGCCCCGGCCTTGGGGCCGGAAAGCGCCATGCCCAGCCGCGCCTGAATGGAAATTTCCTGATTTTTAGAAGCAAGCGCACGCTCAAACGCGACAAAAGCATCGCCCGCGCGGTCTTGGAGAAGCGCTATTTTGCCCTCCAGCAAGCTTTCACGCAGAAAATCCCGCTCTTGCCGGGCTTCGCTTTGCATTAAACGCAATTGCTCGCGCGCAAAGGTTGCATCCTGCGCCTCGATCGCAGCTTCGGTCACCAGCAGCCGCATCGGCCGCTCCAGCGAATCCGGGAAGGTCGATAACATCCCGATCGATTGCCGCAACCGCTCCAGCGCCAAAGGGTAGCGCCCGGCTTTGGCATCCACCAACGCTTGCAATAATTTCTGCTCCGGCTCCTGATCGAGCACAGGATGCGCGAGCAAGCGCGCCGCCTCGACAAGGCGTCCGGTCATCAAATCCGCCAACGCGCGCGCGGCCAGGGCCTGGCGGGTATTGGCGGCCTCCGGATCCTGCTGCGCCAGAATATCGAGAACCGCATGGGCTTCGGGATAAAATTCATGCGCCAGATAAAACTGCGCCAGACGCAACCTTGCATCGCTCTGGCCGGAACGCACCGCCTCCGCCGCCACGCGGATCAAGGCATTCGCCGTTTTCTGGAAGGGAAGTTTTTGATCTTCGCGCCAACGCGCAAAATCAAACATCGAGCGTACTGACGGGGGATGCTGCACGCTGATCTGTGCGGATGGCGTGGGCGAGAGGGTTAGCTGGCTTTCATGGGCGATCTGCACCCCCTCCGCTGCACGCCGCAGACGCAGCGAATCATCCAGCGGCATCAGCACCAGCCCAACAAGGGAGGGTTCAATCGAAAATTGAGCGTATCCCAGCCGCTTGGGGGTAGCCATCCGGGCCCCCGGCACCGGCACAACCGCGATTTTAACCCCCGTAGCCGGGTCATCAAGCCGATAAAGCGCCCCTTGTTCCCCGGTCCGCACCAGCAGGGCATCACGCCCACGCGCGTCAAACTGGCGTTGCAACAGCCCTTCAGGCGGCAACAGCTCCCTGCCCCGCATGGGCGCGGTGCGGCGAACCAACAGGTCGTCTCCCACTTTTTCCAGCCAGAGCGGAGTAAGCGGATCCCCGCCCATCGGCACCCGGAAAAGGGTCGCATTGGGCAAACGCGTCATCGCGATAACACCGACCCGCCCCGCCAAAGCAGGCGCGATTTCAAAATCGGGCAAAATATCGGTCGTTTCGATCAAGCCAACCAGAAACCCGTTGCGCTCAAACAAAGCCAGCGGCAAATCCTTGATCCGGTTGAGCCGCACGGTCATTTCCCCGGCTTTTTCGCCCGCATCAACATGCAAGGAAACGGCGCTGGTCGCCGCAATCCGCGCTTGCTCCGCTGTTTTAGGCGCACCATTGGGGTGGGCAGGCCCGGATTTATCGGGCCCCGCCACAGTTTTTTTGTCTCCCCCCGGCACCAGGCCTTCACCTGCCTCCGAAAGGGGCGCGCCTGGTATGGGCAAGGGCGAAGCGCGCGGGGGAACCTGCGCCCCCTGATCGGGCTCGGCCCGCCGCGAATCAATAGCGCCGGTCGTGGCCGGATCACGGCTATCGAGCCTAATAAAATCCAGCGTATAGCCGTCATCCTCTGCAAAGCCCTTGATTTCAAACCCGGCCTTGGGGCGCAGCCGCAACATGAGCCGCGTGCCTTCCCCCTCAACCCGAATGTCTTCGGCAAAGCCCGCCAGTTTGCTGCGCACATCCCGCTGGGAAAGGCGAAAACCGGCGTTGAAATCGAGCGTTACCGCGCCTTCTGCCTCACTTTGCTCTACCTTGGTCAGCGCCGGGAGGCGAAACACCACGCGCTGGAACCGCGCGCTGGCGCTCGCTTCGAGCGTCACATCCCCGCTGATCACCCGCCCGGCTTCCCGCTCGCGCGATGCCAGCGCCTTTTCCGCCGTTCTGGCGCGCTGATAGAGCGCATCCACCACCTCTTTGGGCAAGCCCGGCGGCAGTCCCTGCCATTTGGGCGGCAGAAGATCGATAAAGATTTTCTCCCCGGCAGACTTGAGGTCCGGGCGCAATTTATCGCTCAGCGCCAGCCGCAACCCCTTGCCTTCCGGATCAAGCCGGGCGGCTGAAATGTAATTTGGAAGCTGTTGGCTCAATTTTTCAGGGTCAACATCAATCGCTTCATCGAATTCGATAACCATCACCGCATTGATAAGGCGAATACGCGCTTTGACATCCTGATCAAACGTGATCACAATCCGCCCGAACCCGGCATGTTCGGCCCCGCTCACCGTACCGCGCGCAGCCAGAACCGGCCCTGTTGCGCTCCAAAGCAACAAGACTGCCAGCCCTAACGCCCGATACGCTCGTGCTATCCCCATTATGTGCCCCAACTTGACGCTACAGCATAGGTCTAGCCGCTTATCGCTAACGCCGGCTTAATGCAGGCCTGCCGCAGGAGTGCAGGGTTGAGGCACTGCACTTGAACCTTCAGGGGCGGCGAGCATAGCCCATCGCGGCAGAAATATCCGCCGCCGCCTGCACCACCGCCTCGCGCGTCAAGCTTGCCGTATGGCTCTGGGGATCGAACTGCGCGCGGGGCCCCGTAACATTGAGCGCGGCGATCACATGTCCCCGGTGATCAAAAACCGGCGCGGCGCAAGAGCCGATTTCCGCCTCGAAATTCCCGTCGCTCCAGGCAAAGCCCTGGGCACGGTCATGGGCAAGCTGCGCCTCAAGTTCTGCCAAGGTCGTTGCAGTTTTGCGGGTAAAAACATCCAGCACCTTGTCGGCATACAGCGCGCGCAACTCTTGAGGGGCAAGATACCCCAGCAATACGCGCCCTACCGTTGTCGCATGGGCGGGCAGGCGCGAGCCTTCGCGGATATTGCTGACAAGATGCGCATTGGGCGCTTCGCGCAGCAAATAGATGATCTCCCGCCCATCCAACACGCCCAGATGCGAGGATAACCGTAATTTGGCAGCCAGATATGCCATGACAGGCTGCGCCAGCCGGATCACCGAACGCGATTTCAAGGCATCCGCCGCCAGCGCGATCATCCCCGGCCCCAATTGCCAACTTGCCCCGTTATCGGTGGTTTCGATCATGCCTTCGGCTTCCAGGGTATGCAGGAGACGGATCAACGTGGTGCGGTTCAGCCCGATCTCCCGGGCGGTTGCACTGGCATTGCGGCACTGCCCGCCTTGGGCGATATGGCGCAAAAGCGTGAAAGCCCGCTCAACCGGTGGCACGGAATAGGACGCTGATTTTTCGGAGGTCGCGGATTTTTCAAGGGTCATGATGTTCTTATTTGAGCTGTTTTAACAAACATGCGCATATTTATCGATCCAGCGCAACCCGCGTGCCCGCGATCTCCTGTGCGCGTTGTCTCTCCTGTGCGTGTTGGCGAGGGCGATGCCCTATCCGCCCAGCCCTCTTCAGACATAAGTATACCCGAAGGAGAGGCCGAACCGCTGATCGGCCAACGGAGCATTGCCATCTTTTGCACCGCGCAACCAAAGCCGCCCGTGGATTTGTGTGTCTGAAAAATCAGACCCAGCCCCAAAGCGCGCAGCATTGCCCCAAAACCCGCCCAGACAGACGGTACCGGAAAGATCTGCCCCAGCGGGAAAATCGGTGTGATCGAGCGAGAGATTGCCAAAGCAGGTCAGGCCATCCAGCCTTGCGCGCTGGGTAAAGATGGCGCGGTCGAAGCGGGCGATCCCGCGAAATTCCGCGCCGGAAAAGACAGTTTCGCGCGCAAAGGTGCACGCCTCGAACCGCCCGTCATTGACCAGCAACGCGCCGGAAACATCCAAACCTGCCGCAAAGGTACATTCCTGGAACCAGGCCAGCCCCTCAAAGCGCGCCCGGCAGGCCCGCACAGGGGCGGCAAAATGGCTCCCGCTAAGATCAAACCCGCCCAGCGCAAGGTCTGACAAATCGAGCGGTTCTTCCACGCGGATACCACGTAAATCAGCCGATTCCCCGTGTTTCCACGGGCGGGAGAGCACGGCCCGAAGCTCGCTGGCGCGCATCATGCTTCCCCCTCGGCCTGCTGGAGCACCCCATCCGCCCAAGGAAAGGCCAGATCTTCCGCCAAATCTGGCCCCGATGCGTCATGGGTAACCCGCGCCCCCAGCAAAGTTGCACCGGCAGCGCGCAAAATCTCTTCGATCTGCTTGCCGCCAAAATTGAAGGTCTGCGGATATTCGCTGTCCCCCATCCCGAACACGGCAAAGCGCATGCCGGTCAGGTCTGGTGCGCGCACAGCCATTTTCTGCGCAAACGGTTTAGCGGAAGCGGGCAATTCGCCCTCGCCATAGGTCGAGCAGACCACGATATAAAAGGTAGCGGGAGCAAAATCATCCGGGTCGAACTCGGCAAGGTTGCGCACCTTGGGGGCATACGTCGCCAGATGCGCGGCAAGATCTTCGGCCAGCATCTCGGCATTGCCGGTTTCGGTGCCATATAGAATCGTAATATTCAAGGTGCACCTCCGATTTTGTGTGATATTTCAAGCATATCCGAGCGGTTTTTAAGTTTGATCCGGCATCTGTCCGGGGGGCAATCCCGGCGTTCGGCGGCATCAATCCGCTGCCAACCCGCATAATCCACCGCCTGCGGGCAATGCGCGCTCAAAACCGCACGCCCCGAACGGGGCGTGACCACGCCCGCCAGATCCGCGGCAATACGCGCCGCGACCATGGCCGCATCGGCGCGGTTTTCCGGAATAGTGCCGCGCGGCCCGCGCCGGATCCAGCCGGTCGCATAAAGGCCGGGGGCGACAAACCCATCCGCCCCCGCTTGCAAGGCAAGCCCGTGCGAAGCATCCGCCGCATCCGCCTCAAAGCCAATCGCGGTTAAAACCGTATCGCACGGCACGTCCAGCACGGCGCCGCTGCCGTCGCTGGCTGTAAAATGCGCGCTTTGAACCCGGCCTTCGCCGTTAAAGCGTAAAGGGGTCCAGCCAAAACGAAAGCGCAGTTCATGGCGCGCCCCGGCCGGGTGATGGCCATCAATGGCTGCCAGCGCCTCTATCCCTTTGCCCGGGATCCCCCGCTCCGTGATCCCCTGCCCCGTGCCGTGCACCCCGATCACCTCGATCCGGGTATCGGCCAAGCGCCCCAATTCGCGCAGTATCACCGGATCAAACTTGGCGCTTTCCGCCTCGGAACGCCCCAGAACCGTAACCTTTCGTCCACCGGCCGCCGCAAGCGCTGCGCCATTGCCCGCGGAAAGGTCGGAACCATGGAATTCATCCGGGTGCTTGACCAGCAACCGCGCCAGATCAATCGCCACATTGCCATTGCCGATAATCACCACCTCTTGCCCGATCGTGCCCGCCAAAGCTTGCGCATCGGGGTGATCGTTGAGCGCGCGCGTCACCCGCCCGGACCCCAGAATACCGGGTAGATCCTCCCCCGCTACCCCCAGCCGGCGGTCCCCGGCCAAACCTGTTGCCAGCACCACCGCATCATAGGCGCTGCGCAAGGCTTCCAGCGTTATATCGCGCCCCACCGTGACATTGCCGAAAAATCGCACATTGGGGCGCTCAAACACCCGTTCAAACTGGCGGATAACCGCTTTGGTACCCTGATGATCCGGCGCCACGCCATAGCGCACCAGCCCATAGGGCACCGGCAAGTGATCGAGAAGATCAATCTGCGCATCGGGCAGGGTTTTGAGCAAGGCTTGGGCGGTAAAGCAGCCCGAAGGCCCCGCACCGATAACGGCAATGGCAGGCATCATGCCCCCCCTTGTGGCCAGCGCGCCCAAGGATGCGGCTGGTTGGTCAGGTCAACATAAACCGCCTTTTGCGCCATATAGGCTCTTATGCCCTCACGGCCTTTTTCGCGGCCGATACCGGCCTCCTTTTCGCCCCCGAACGGCGTTGCGATCGAAAACTGCTTATAGGTATTCACCCACACCGTTCCCGCCTCGATCGCGCGCGCCACGCGCCACGCCTTGGGGAAATCGCGCGTCCAGATCCCGCACGCCAAGCCGTAAGCATTGTCGTTGCTTTGCGCGATCACATCGGCTTCATCGGTGAAGGGCAGCACCACCAGCACCGGGCCGAACACCTCTTCGCGGCAAATCGTGGCCGTATTGTCCACGCCCGCCAGAATGGTGGGCAGATAATAAGCGCCATTATCCAACACGCCGCCGGTTGGCACCGCCCCGCCGCACAGCACGCGCGCGCCCGCAGCGACCGCTTGATCAACCCTGCTGGCGACAAAATCGCGGTGGTCCTTATGCACCATCGGCGCGACCTGCGTTTCAGGGGCCATGGGGTCACCGACCCGCAACGCCTTGGTTGCCGTTACCAGACGTTCAACAAAACTGTCATAGATCTGCCGCTGCACAAACAGCCGCGAGCCGGCGATACAGCTTTGCCCGGTTGATGAAAACACGCCGAACAGCACCCCCGCAATCGCCAGATCCGTATCGGCATCGGCAAACACGATGGTGGGAGATTTCCCCCCCAATTCAAGCGAGACCGGCATCAGCTTGTGCGCCGCCTGCACCGCCAAAGCCCGCCCGGTATCCGTGCCGCCGGTAAAGCTGACCTTGGCAATGGCAGGGTGCTCCACCAGAAGCGCGCCAATTTCGCGCCCGGCACCCGGCAGGACACTGAGCAACCCCTTGGGCAACCCCGCCTCCTCAATAATCCGCGCCAGTTCCAGGCTGACCAGCGGCGACCAACTGGCAGGCTTGAGCAGCACGGCATTGCCTGCCGCCAAAGCGGGCGCGATCTTTTGCGCATCCGATGCAATGGGTGAATTCCATGGCGTGATGGCGGCCACCAGCCCCAGCGGTTCATGAACGGATAGCGTAAGATACTCCCCGCGCGGCACGGTCAGGGCGTCATCGAGCGTTTCAAGCGCTGCGGCAACATAGCGGAAAGTTCCTGCCGCTGACGCCACCAAGGCGGAAGTTTCACGCAAGGTTTTGCCGGTATCGAGCGTCTGGATATGGGCGATGCGCGGCGCATTCGCCTCGATCCCGTCCGCGATCCGGCTTAAAATCCGCGCGCGCTCATGCGCTTTCATTCTGCGCCAGGCTGGGTCCGCCTGCGCGCGTTTGGCCCGCGCAATCGCGCGCTCGCCATCGGCGCGGCTGGCTCCGCGCAACACAAGGTTCACCGCCCCATTTGCCGGGTTGATCGAGGTTATTTCGGCCCCCGTCCCGGTTTCCCATTCGCCGCCAACAAATAGCCGACCATCCGGTAATGCCGTCATATCGCCACCTCGCGCGCGCGGTTGAAAATCTCGCGGGCGACCGAATGCACGGTTGCCGCCGACGTTTTGGGGTTATCGGGCAAGGGTTTACCCTCGATATGGAGGGTAAAATCTCCCGCCTGCGAAACAACCGCAAGGTCATGGACATTGCAGGCAATTGCCGGGTCGGCGATCAGGCGAACCGTGGTCGCCTCCCATCCCGCACCGGCCAAGGCCACGGTTGCGGCCACATTGGCGTTTTTAGGGTAGAGCAGCGCCGCCTCCCGCGCCGTACCGCTGAAAATCACGGTTTCTTGTGTCAGCGCGGCAAGATCATAAACACGCTCCGCCGGGGTACCTTGCCAAGCCAGCGGCGGCTTGCGGCCGGTATAGGTTACACGGGTTATCCCGGCACTGCGCAGCGCAGAGAGAAGATCAATCCCGCCGATCGCCCCGGCAGGCAGCACAACCCGGGTGCCCCCTGCACGCGCAGCCTCTTGCACCTGCTGGTGCAGCGCCTCATCTGCCAGCGCCCCGACCGAAACAATCACCGTCTCGATCCCGGCGCGCAACAGCGCAGGAACGGTATCGCGCACCGCCGCATGCCCCGCACTTTCCACCACAAGCCATGGCTGCGCCGCAACAAGCTGCGCCGGATCGCCCATCACCTCGAACCGCCCTGCAAAATCGGCTGCCAGCGTGGCCTGCACAGCAGGCACAGAGGATGGCCGGGCCAGCACGCTTACCCGTGAGAGCCCTGCCCCTTCACGGACCAGCAGCCGCATCAACGCGCGCGCGATAGTGCCATAGCCGATCAAACCCAGATGCATGGCTACACCTTGTTACCCGCAGCGCCTGCGGGCGGGCCTGCAAAATTCTCGGCAAAGGGGCCAATCGCCACCATATCCACTTCGATCAGGCATGGACCGGGGGAAGCCAAAGCGGCATCGAGCGCTGCTGCAAAATCCGCGACATCGCGCACAACCTGATGCGCCAGCCCGATAGAGGCGCAATGGAGCGCAAAATCTGGTGTAAGCAAGGTTGAATACGCGTAAAGGCTGTCATATTGCGCATCCTGAATATTGCGGATCACGCCATAAGCGCGATCATTCATCAGCACATAAACCAGCGGCGCCTTTTCCTCGACCGCCGTGATCAGCTCCGCAATCCCCAGTTGAAGCCCGCCATCGCCCAGCAAAACCACCGCCTTGGTGCCCGATGCCAAAGCCGCGCCCCCCCCCCAGGGCGCCCCCAGCCCCCTCCCCCCCCCCCAAGCCAGCCCCCCCAGCCGGGCGTGGGCGCTCCCGCGATATCGGGTTGCGACGGGCGCCATTG
>CAZGKS010000003.1:15710-25298 GCA_964526275.1 uncultured Methylobacterium sp.
CACCCCATGCCGGGCTTGCGCGATCCGGATATAGCGGTTGCCGAAGGTGGAATTGGAAATGGTGACATCGCGCACCCAAGGGTGCCGCCCGGCGGCTATCCGGGCGGTCAAGGCTTCGGCAATTTCGGCATAAGGCCCAAGGCGGGTACGCAGCGCGCCCTCTCCGCTGGCCCGCGCGATCGCGACATCAAACCGCAATTGCGGATCCACCGCCAGCGTATCGGGCAAAAGCACAAGCAGACGGCGCAAGGTATCGGCGGCATCGCCATGGATAAACAGATCGACCGGGTAATTGCGCCCGCCTTGCGCTGCATCGGCATCAATCTGCACCAGCGGGCGCGGCAAGGCCATGCGGTTGTTCAAGGTCTCGTTGCCGCGCAAGCGGGAGCCCACCACAAGCATGAAATCGCTCGTTGCATACAGCGCCTGCGCTTCGGGGGTCATATTGAACGCCCCCAGATTGGCTGCCTCGTCTTCGGGCACTACCGCCCGCCCTTGGGTAGAAGATACACAGGCAAAGCCGCGTCGCACCAATTCGCGCGCTTGCGCCTCTGCCCCGCGTGCGCCCCCGCCCAGCCACACAATCGGGCGGCGCGCCTTGGCGATCCGCTCCGCAAGGGCGGCCAGAGCTTCATCACTGGCCAGCGGAATTTGCGCCCTGGGCACCACGATCTGCGGCACAACCGGCATGGGCGAACGCTGGACATCCACCGGAATTTCCAGCGATACCGGCCCGGTTGGCGCAGAAATGGCCGCCGAAACCGCCGCCGTCAGCGCCCCGATCGCGCTGGGGGCATCCCATAGGCGGATATAAGCTTTTGAGACCGCGCGCAGCATATCGGGCTGGCGCGGCACATCATGGATAGGCGCGCGGTCGCGATCCATGAAGCCGGTATCGACGGTCGAGGTAATATGCAACAGCGAGGTGCCTGCACTCAAAGCTTCAACCTGCGCGCCTGCGGCATTGCCCGCCGCTGTACCGGTTGAGGTGATGACAACGCCCATGCCCCCGCTCACGCGCGCAAAGGCATCGGCCATGTTCATCGCCCCCGCTTCGCCGCGCGCGGGCACGAAGCGGATGCGTTTTTGCCGGGCGATCGCATCGAGAATCGGCATATTATGGATCGAGATAACCCCGAACACGGTGGTTACCCCAAGATCAGCCAACCAGCGCGCGACAAACTCGCCGACAGTTTCAGCACCGGTGCTGGCAGGGGGCTGGGTTTTTATGGTCATGGTTTCGCCCCTGTCAGATATGCCGGGCAAGCCCGCCGGAAACATCCAGCTGCGCCCCTGTAATATAGCTTGCCGCGCGCGAGCCCAGAAAAGCGATCGCGGCTGCGGCTTCGCGCGGGTCTCCCAGCCGCCCCATGGGAATGCCCTTGCGCTGGGCGAGCGCGGCGTACCAATCGGCGCGGCTGACCGACTTATCCTCCCGTTCGGCAAAGCGGCGGGTCCATTGCCCCGAACCGATCAACCCCAAAAGCACGGAATTGACCCTTATATGGGGCGCAAATTCAACACTGAGCGATTTGAGCAAATTCTGCACGGCCGCTCTGGCCGCCGAGGTGCACACCATATGCGGTTCGGGTTGATAGGCGAGCAACGAATTGACCGCCACGATAGCCCCCCGGCTTTCGCGCAACAACGCCTCGAACGCGCGGATCGGGTAGATCTGGCTATAAAGCTTCAGGTCCATCTCGGCGTGCCAATCGTCATCTGCCGTATCGGCAAAGGTACTGATCCGGCCCTGCCCGGCATTGTTCACCAGCAGATCACACCGCCCGAACCGCGCCTTGACCGCCGCCGCGAACGCGCCCACCGCCGCAGCATCCAGCACGGAAAACGCCTGCGCCAGCACGCGCGCTTCGCCGTGATCGCGCTGCATAACCGCCGCGACATCCATGAGCCGGCCTTCGCCCCGCGCGCAAATTGCGACGCTGGCGCCTTGCTCCAGCAGCATCTGCGCGCTCGCCAGCCCAATGCCAGACGAGGCCCCCGTTACCACCGCAACTTGTCCGTGATAGATAGGGTTCATGGTTGAACCTTTCGCAATTCCGGGAAGCCGGGGTCCGGCCGCCCTTGCATCACCGCGCGCTGGGCGGCGGTTGGCGGCCCTGCGGTCATCCATTGATCCATTTTTTCAGGCACATCGCGCGGCCAGACCTGCGCCTTATGGGTTGCCTCATCGATTTGTTGCAATTCAGAGGTGAATTCAATCACATAGCCTGAAGGCGAGACAAAATACGCGAACGGATTATCCCCCGGCCCATGGCGACCTGACCCCCAAGTGGGGACAATCCCTTTTTCTTTCATCCGCCCGATCGAGCGCATGAATTCATTGATCGAGGGCAGTTCAAACGCCACATGGTTAACAGAAGGGTAATGCCCGCGCACCAAGGCAATCGAATGATGATCGGTCGCGCAGCGCAAAAACACCATCTGATCCGCGCTGTAATCCGACACGCGAAACCCCAGAACCGTGCAATACCAGTCCTGTACCCCCTCCATGTCGGCGGTGTTGAGCACCACATGCGACACCTTGCGCGGGCGGGCCCACACCGCTTGCTCCGCCACCGGCACGACATCGCACCGAAAGCGCAAGCGGCGATGGTCGGGATCCAGAATTTCAAAGCCCCAGCCGCCCGCCATATCCGTAAAGGGGCCGGGCGCGCCTAAAACACACGCCCCTTCGGTCGTGGCTTGCGCATGCAGCGCGGCCATGGCAGCCTTATCCGGCATAGAGAAGTGAATATATTCAATGCCATAAACCGGCGCATCCATCAGCCCATAGATAAAGGGCTCGCTCCCGGTTCCGCGCAAATAGACCACTCCCTCTTGGGCATGCGCCACGCTGAGCCCCCAGTTATGCTCATAAAAACCGCGTGTTTCGGTAATGTTTGGCGCGCGCATGACAATACCGCGCAAGGCACCAACCCGGATTTTCTCGGTCATGGCTGCTTCTCCTGTTGAGGGGCGAGAGGGTGCAAAGCGGCTTCGATCCCTGCCGCAAGCGCGGCCGGGGCTTGTTGATGCAGCGCATGGCCAGCCCCGGCCACCTGCACCAGAGCCCCGCGCATCGCTGCCGGAATAGCCGCATGCGCCCTTATCGATTGTTCGGGCAAGGTTACGCAATCTTCTACGCCAACCACAACATGCGTGGGTATGGCAAGCTGTGCACAATCTGCTGCCAGATCGCCAGCGGCCAGCATCCGCACCGCCTGCGCATAGCCGGGCAGGCGCACCTTGGCCATGCCCTGCTCAACGGCCGCCACCAATGCGCCATTGGCCTCCGGCTGATACACCAGCCGTGCGGCGCGCGCGCGCGCAAAGGCTAGCGGCCCTTGCGCTTGCAAAGCATCGATCCGCTCCGCATGGGCTTGCGGCAACGCTTCCCCCGGCACAACCCCGCCCCCTTGGGCGCAGGAAGCCAGAACAAGGCTCTCCACCCGTTCGGGATAGAGCCGTGCAAACGCTGCGCCGATCAACGTGCCCAGCGAATGCCCAAGCAGATGAAACCGCGCAAGCCCCAGCCCTGTCACAAAGGCCAGCAGCGCCTGTGCATAATCGCGCGCCAGCGGCCAATCCAGTGGAAGGGGGACAGAGGAACCATAGCCCGGTATATCCCAGGCGATCACGCGCCAATTTTCCAAAGAACGCGCAACCGCATCAAAGGCCGTGGCATCCGACCCTATGCCATGCAACGCTACCAGAACCGGGCCGGAACCGGCCCGCTCGCGCCAGCCAAACCCGCCTTGCGCATAATTTACAGGGGCATGATCCACCGGCAAGCTCATGTGAATACGAACCCGTTATTGACCGGCATCACCTGCCCGGTAAGGGTCAGGCTCGCCTCAGAGAGCAAAAACGCGATCGTGCCCGTAATCTCGGAGGCCGCCTGCGGACCGGGTACCGCACGGCCTTCGGCATAAAGCCGATGGCGGGCTTCGGGCACATAATCGGTGCTTTGGGTGGTTAGTATTCCCGGCGCCACACAGGTCACCCCCACCCGGTCCGGCCCCAGCTCGCGCGCAAGGCTGCGGGTCATGGCGATGATCGCACCTTTTGAAGCCGTATACGACAACAACCTTGGCGCGCCCCACAGGGCAGTATCGGAGGCGATATTGACCACCCGCCCGGAGCCTGAAGCCCGCAGCATCGGCGCGCAGGCCTTGACCATCAACCACGTGCCGCGCACATTGATCCGCATCACACGGTCCCATAGGTCAAGGTCAATCGCCTCAAACCCCATGCCGCCAACATTGGTTGCCATGGCGGCATTGTTGCACAAACCGTGCAAGCCCCCCTCATGCGCCGCAATATTGGCAGCAAGCGCGGCGATGCTGTCTGGATCGCCCAGATCAACCGGCACGAACCGCGCGCCGGTTTCGGCGGCAATCTGCGCACAGGTTGGGTCAATATCGGCCAGCACCAGCTTGGCGCCAGCGGCCGCACATTCCCGCGCGATCTCCCGCCCAAGGCCGCGTGCCGCCCCCGTAACAAGGATAGAGCGTCCAGCGAGCATCATTCGGCAGCCACGGCCACAAGCTCGGCCTCGATCTGCTCTTTCGCCGCGCGGGTTAAAATCTGGCGGATCCGGCTGACACCCAAATCATGCTGATACAGCATTTCCCGCTTGCGGGCGTCATCGGGCATGCCTTCCAGCATCACCCGGTCCTGTTCGAGCACGTTCCAGTGGCGTTGCTCCAACGCCGCCCGATACAGAAAACGCCAGCTTTCGCGCGCCAGCCCCTCCACCTTGCGCATCCGCCAGAAGAAAACCTTGCAGGTCGTGGCATCGACCGGGGTGCAAAAGCCGATAATCCGCATATTGCCGCCGGGGCCTGCGGGCGGCGGATAGGGAATATCTAAGAAGCAATGGATCGAGCCGTTTTCGATCACAAATTCCGTCCAGTCGAAATTATCGCCCACCTGCCCGACCCGGGTTACGTGAAACCCCTTATCGGTTTTATCGAGCCGCATCAGATCCTGCTTGGAGCCAAAGGCCAGCGTGAAGCTTTCAGAATGCAGGTAGCAACCATGCATGGGGTCAGCAAGATTATCGAGCGCATAGCGATAATTGGCACCCCACACCGCCGTGCACAAAAACCCCGCCCAAGCCGGATCCGTAAATTCTGCCGGCAGCGCGAGCGGCGGCGGTTCGGGCTGGCTGACACTGGGCATATAGACAAAAACCGCGTCATAGGCCTCGCTCACCGCAAAATGCTTGAGCGCCTTGCGCCCTTCAAGCGCGCATTCCGGCATGGCGGGCACGCGGACCACTACGCCCTCCCCGTTCACGATCACGCCGTGGTAGCGGCAGCCGATATTCCCCTCGTGAATTTCGCCATAGGAGAGCGGCGCACCGCGATGCGGGCAGAAATCCTCGATACATTGGATCTTGCCGTCCTCGGAACGCCAGAGCACCAGCTTTTCACCCAGTACCTTGACGCCATGCGGCATGGTTTTCTTGATCTCGACCGATTTTGCAACCGGATACCACTGGCCCAGCAGGCCAGTATTCACGCGGTCCTCAATCAGGGCTTTTTTGTCTGGAATGCTCATCACGGCCTCCGGAAGGATGGAAAAACAAAAGGATGCAGGGCGCGCCAGAGCACCCCGCCGCAAAATCAGCCCCCGCCCTTGGCTCCTGCCGGGCGCGGAATTTTGGCCACCGGATGATCCGGCGGATAGGTCGGCGTGACCGGTTTGGGGTTGCCGATCATCACGCACATCAGCGCTTCCTCGATCCCCTCATTGCGCAAGCCGCGATACACCCCCGGCGGCACCGAAATCAGATCGCGTTCGGTCAGCACGGTTTCGATCAGCTCGCCCTTATGTTCAATGAACAGCCGGATTTTGTGCCCCTTGAGAATGAAAAAGATCTCTTCGGCATCGCGGTGGATATGCAAGGGCCCCTCGCAGCCTGCGGGCAGCACCATGGTGGAGAAGGTGAAATGCTCCGCCGGTACCACATTTTCATCATTGGCGATCCCTGTCGCCCCCGTGCCGACATAGCGCATCTGCGCCCGGCGATAGATGGGGTCGTAATCGGCCTGAAACTTCAGCGCATCCCAATCGAGCGTGCGGGTCGCATAGCGGGCTACCCGGCTTTCAATCCAGCTTTCCAGGGTTTTACCCTCGGGGATCACCACATCGTCGGGTTCGATCGAAGGGAATTTCATCGGTGCCGTTGCCATCAGAGGCTCCTGTTCATGCGGTTGGAATTGGGCGCCATTCAACCATGCGCCTTCGGAATGTAATGCAGCAGGCGTTCTTCTGCCCAAACGATCACCGAATACAAAAGGATACCGATAAACGTGAGCAGGAGGATCGCGTTAAAAACCATGGCGGCATTGGCCTGCCCCGAGCCATAGGAAATCAGAAAGCCAAGACCGGTATTCCCCCCCACCAATTCGCCCACCGTCACGCCAATCACGGCCAGGGTGGAAGCAATGCGCAGCCCCGCCAGCAGCGCGGGCAGGGTTGAGGGAAACTCAACCTTCAAGAAAATCTGCGGGCGCGAGAGCGAATAGGCCCGCGCCAGATTAATGGTGTCCCGGTCCACCGTCTTCATGGCCTGGAGAACATTCACCAGAACCGGAAAGAAAACGATCAGCACGGTCACCAAAAGCTTCGGGATGGCATTAAAGCCAAACCACATGATGAAGAGCGGCGCAAACGCCACTTTGGGCGCGATTTGCAGCGCCAGAATATAGGGGGAGAGCACCTTTTCCCAAAAGGCGGAAAAGCCCAGCAAATACCCCATCGCCGCCCCCAACGCGCTGCCGATCACAAACCCCAAAGCGGTATAAAGCGCGGTCGAGCCCGTATGCCTCAACAGATTATCGTGAGACCACATGCGCACCAACTCTTGCAGCGTCTGGCTGAAAGTCGGGACAATAAAGCGCGGCACCCCCAGCGCGGTGGGCACAATTTCCCACAGCGCGACAACGATCAACAGGACAAGGCCGGTCATCACAACAGGGTTTGAAGGCGCGCAGCGCATCTTGGACAGCCTTTCATACAGGGAAGAGAAACCGGCGGCCCAGACCGGGCCGCCCGCTCAATAAAGGTCGATCAATTCGCCACAAAAGCGTTTGTGAACAGGTCATTGACCGGCACGGCATTTTGCACCAGACCGTTGCTGACATAGAAAGCCTGCACCTTCTTGATCCGCTCGGCGTCAAACGTACCGCGTTTTTGTCCCTTGGCCGCCGGATAGACCAGCGAGACATAGCTGCGCATCACCCCTTCGATCATGGCTTCCTTGCCCGCATGCTGCGGAACAGCCGCCACATATTCCTTGGCCGCTTTCGCCGGGTCGGCTTCAATATCGTCGATCGCTTTAAGCACCGCTTTAACAAAGCCGCGCACCACATTGGGCCGCTTGGCAATGGTTTTGTCGGAAGCGATAATCGCCTGCGCCATCGCCGGGAAGAGTTCATCCACCGATTTTTCACCAAGCTCCACGCCCGCCGCGCGAATGGCCGCGCCCCATTCCGGAACGCCGGAAATCGCCTGCACATCGCCGGAGATCATCAGCTGGATCATGCCCGCTGCACCCACCGCCTGCGCATCGACATCGGCTTTGGTCATGCCTTGCGAGGCCAAAGCCCCGAGCAGGTTGTAATAGGTCGTATCTTGAAAGGCCAGCACGCCGATCTTCTTACCTTTTAGATCAGCAGGTCCCTTTATCCCGCTGTCTTTACGCCAATAAAGCTGTGTCAGCCCACGCCCCCCCAGCAGGGCAACCCCGCGCACTTCAAGCCCGTTGGCGCGGACGATAATCGGCGTATCGCCAATGCCGCCGCCAAGATCGGCATTGCCAACGGCCACTTGGGTTGCCACATCCGCGCCGCCTTTGCCGACCTGAAAATCGACCTCCAGGCCCGCATCCCGGAAATAGCCCTTCGCTTTGGCAAGCTGGAACGGCGCAAAAGCCGGCAGAAAGCTCGGCGCAGGAAAAAGATAGATCACTTTTTCTTGCGCGGCGGCCGAAAAGCCCGACAAGGCAACCATCGCCGCAGCCGCGCATCCCATCCATAGTCTTTTCATTGGTATTTCCTCCTGTTTTAGGGTGAAGGTTTTCCTTCACGCCGTGCGTTCGTTGAGTTTGAGTAATCCAAAAATCTCAGCCGCATAGGCGCTGACCTCCGGCATTTGCCGCCGTTTTAAAGGGTGCGCCCGCTCTGGCAGATCAATCTTGATTTCCTTGATAATCGTGCCCGGTCGCTCGGACATCACCATCACGCGGTCCCCCATAATGACCGCCTCGGCAAGGTCATGCGTAATGAGCAGCGTGGTGATGCCCGCATCGCGAATGGTGGTGGCAAAGCTTTCCTGAATCAAAAGCTTGGTCTGCGCATCGAGCGCCGAAAAGGGCTCGTCGAGCAAAATAATCGCCGGATCGATCGCCAGCGTGCGTGCCAAAGCGGCGCGCTGCCGCATGCCGCCCGAAAGCTGATAGGGGTAGTGGTTTTCAAACCCCGTGAGATGGCAACGCTCCAGCTCGAACATCGCCCGTTCGCGGCGGATTTTAGCGCCAACCCCGCGCGCCTCCAGCCCGAACTCGACATTTTTTACAATCGTGCGCCACGGCAGCAGCAAGTCTTTTTGCAGCATGAACCCAACCTGCGGGTTCGGTTTGGTGACAAGTTTGCCCGCAACCGTTACATGCCCGGAGGTGGGCTGATAAAGCCCCGCCGTCATCGAAAGGATCGTGCTTTTTCCGCACCCGGAAGGGCCGACCACGCAAACAAATTCCGCAGCATTCACAACAAAATCGATGTTCTCGACCGCGTTCAACACCGCGCCCGAAGGCAAGGCAAATTGCTTCGTGACCTGGTGGAATTCAAGCGCCATAGCCATGCTCGGCATAGCTGGCATCAAACTCGGCATTCAAGGCCGCAAGCTCCGCCTCCAGCAGCGCAAGATCCCAATCTTTTCGCCCGGAGATCGGAGCCTTGACCCCGCGCGCCTTGAGGGCCGCAGCCACAGCCGCAAAATCGTGCACCCGCTCGCCAAAAATCGCCATCATCGCTTCCGCGAGGGCGTTTTCGTCGGCGCTCAGCGCCCGCCCGCGCGATTGATTCGCCAAGGCCGGGCGTGTCGTATCCCGCGCATGCTGGGAAAGCCGATCCTTGAAGCTATCCAGCGCATAGGTCTTCCCCGCACTCGTTTCAGCCATTCCACCCTCATATCTTTTGGTGATCGGTTCTTATTTGAACAGTTAGGTCATAATATATGAGGCCGTTAAATTCCTGTCAAGCCCCTCCTGCCCGCGCGCGATACCCCGCAAAGCCCGGCGCACCGCGCAAATCCTGATCCGCAGGCGCGCGGTTTGAAGCATATCTCTCTGGTGCGGTATTTCTGAAACCGATTCTGCGACCTTCGACCAAGCCGCACGGCATCTGGACAGGCCTGCTCTGGCTAAAAACCAGGACGCCGAACATCTTTTCTAAAGTAGGGTCAGAACCCATTATTATGGAGGGTTGGCGTGATTTTGGTACTCAAAAGGACAGGAAAAGCGCGAAAATCGTGCCCCTCCGAAAAGCGTGCCTTATGACACGGTTGAGGGGTTTGACC
>CAZGKS010000004.1:0-25143 GCA_964526275.1 uncultured Methylobacterium sp.
CTATCAAGGTTTGCCCAATATCGTCGCAGGATCGGGGTATACCGGGCGCGATAAATATAACGCTTCACGTAGCTACAATGTTATTTCCCACAAAGATAATTTTTCTTTTTCCACCAGTTCCGACCTTGAATCCACCAATGCCGACATTGCGTTAAGCTGGAATGTGCTCGATTTCGGGCTATCCTATGTTCGCGCGCAACAGGCTGGCGATCAGGTTCTCATCCAGCGCGAGATGCGCCGCCGCGCGCTCAACCGGGTGGTTGAGGATGTCCGTACGGCCTATTGGCGTGCTGTTGCGGCGGAAAAACTGCTCTCTCGGCTTGCGCAATTCGAAGCCCGGAGCGCCAAGGCCATCCAGGATACGCGAACCTTGGAAGCTGACCGCCAGACCTCGCCGGTGGCCGCTCTGACCTATGAACGCGAATTGCTTGAAATCAAACGCGAAGCGCAGAAAATAGAAGGCGAGTTGCTGGTTGCGCGCAGCCAGCTTGCCGCCCTGATGAACCTCCCGGAAGGGACCCGCTTCAAGCTCTCGGGCGCAGGCCATGTTGATGGCAGCCGCTATGGCACCTTGCCGCCGGCCCGTCTTGTGCCGATTGCCCTCATCAACCGGCCGGAACTGGCCGAAATCGGGTATCGCCAGCGCATCAATGAACGCGATGCCACGGCCGCGTTGATCGAATTATTGCCCGGCATCAATGCCTTTCTCGGCGCGAATGTGGACAGCAACAACTATCTCTACCATTCCAACTGGGTCAGTTGGGGTGCCAAAGCCAGTTGGAACCTGATGAAAGTGTTCCAATATCCCGAGCGCATGCGCCATGGGCAGGACAACGAGGCCCTGTTGCGTACCAAGGCCATGGCGGTTGCCGCCGCGATCAGCACGCAGGTGCATGTCAGCCACGCCCGCTACCAGCATGCCCGCAAGGAACTGGTTACCGCTACCCAATTGCGCGATGTGCATTACCGGCTGTTGCGGAATATCGAATCGTCTGCGCTGCTGGACCGCGTGAGCGGGCAAGTGCTCCTGCGCGAGCAAATGAACATGGTTGTCTCGGATGTGCGGTACGATCTGGCCGTTGCCAATGTCCAGAATGCCTATGGCAACCTGTTTGCTTCGCTGGGGCTCGATGCTTTCGGGGTGGATAACCTCGAAACGGTGTCCGTTGCGCAATTGAGCAAGGCTTTGCGCGGTAGCTGGGTTGGGCACTCCAACATGAAGCAGATCGCGCAGGCCGCTCAGCAACGCAAGCTTGCGCTTGCGGGGAATGGCGCTGCCGGACCTGAAGCGGCGGGCAATCTGCTGGCCGCAGCTGCCGCAGAAAAAGCGTCGCAACCCGCCAGCATCGCTGCGGTACCTGACCAGAAAGACCCTACCGGTGTATTCGCGCTTTTCAGTGCCACCGCATCCGAGGGGGAGGCGCCCGCCGAAGCCCCTCCGCTTAACTCTTTCCGGTGATTGGGTGGCCATGCGGTCTTTAGCCTCTCGCTCGCTCGTTTTTGCGCTTGTTCTGGCGGGGGGCGGGGCGTATGGCCAATCCACGCCGCCTGTATCTGCCTATCCCCCCTTGCCCGGCGCTGTGCGCTTGGAGGGCGGCGCAATGCCGGGGGCGAATGCACCCGCGGTGCAGGTGCCCTCAACACAGGCCCCATCTCCAAAAACGCCTTCTCAACTGCATACGGGCTCGCTCACGGCCCGCCTCTTGCCGCCGCGCACGCCGCCGGTCATCGAGCCCGTGCGCGGGATCGTCCGGGCACCCAATGAAGCGCAATTGACGTCTGAACTCACCGCGAAGGTGGTTTCCATCCCGTTCCGGGAGGGGGAAGCCTTCAACAAGGGCGATGTTTTAATTGCGTTTGATTGTGGTAAATTCAATGCGGATCATAAAGCGGCGAAGGCGGAAGAAGATTTTAACGATATTGTCCTGAAAAACAGTGTTGAACTCGATAAATTGAAAGCAATTGGCAAATTCGAGGTTGCACAAAACGAAGCCAAGCTCAACAAAGCCCGCGCTCAAACCGAAACAACGGCCCTGCGGGTCCAGGAATGTCAGGTTTTTGCCCCCTTCTCTGGCAAGATTGCCGAGTTGCGGGCCAAGGCGCATGAGATTTCCCAACCCAGCCAACCTTTGATGCGGATTGTGGATTCCAGCGCTCTGGAGGTGGAGATTATTGTCCCCTCCTTGTGGTTACGCTGGATTAAGCCGGGGTTAACCTTTAATATTAAAGTAGACGAAACAGAAACCGTGCATGTTGCTCGGGTGCAGCGCATTGCCGCTACCGTTGATCCTGCCAGTCAAACTGTAAAGCTCATGGGCGTATTTACAGAGACTGCGGCCAACGTGTTGCCGGGAATGAGCCTCACTGCGGAGATTGAACCTCTACGTTGAGGACATACATGACGAGTTTTTCTGCGTTTCCTCAAAGCCATGCTTTGAATGGGATGGAAGCGGCGCGCGTATCTTTGCCGAACGCTGCCGTTGTTTCCAAGCCCCCTGCCCCCAGCCTGGTACAGGATGATGCCACGACAGCCTTGCGACGGTTGCTGCGGATAGAGGGGGAAATCCGCGATTGCGCGGGCTTTGACCAGCTCGGCCTGTTGCTGGTCAATGAGGTCCAGAAACTCTCTGGCGCCCGGCAAGTCGTGCTGTTTGACCTGCGGGGCGTTGGTTTGAAAATCACCCGCGTCTCGGGCGTGCAGGATATCGATCCCAGCGCTCCCACCCTGCAATGGCTATGCGCGCAGATTGAAACGCAACGCCCCCGTGCCGAACGCGGGCGAGCGGGGGCGATTGAGTTTGGCATCGGGGCAAATGCCAAGGACGAGACGGGGCGTGCCTTTCCGTTTGCGCATGGCCATTGGGTGCCCTTGTCGCACCGCGCGCGGCAACCCGATCATGCTTTATTGTTGATTGGCGAAGCCCTTTTCAAGGAAGCGCAAACCACCATTGCCACACGGCTTGCGCAAACGGCGGCGCATGCTGCCTATTCTCTTGGCACCCGCGCACCGCGAAACCCTGCTAAAACCTCGCTCTTAAAGCGGGGTATGATGGCCAGCACGGCGCTGGTGGTTCTCGCGATGGCTCTTCCGGTACCGATGACCGCCCTTGCGCCCGCCGAAGTGGTCGCGCGGGAGGCGTTTGTGGTGTCTGCACCGATTGATGGCGTGATCGATGATATTCTGGTGCCGCCCAACACGCCGGTGCAGGTGGGAACCGTGCTGGTGCGGTATGTAGATACCGGTCCCCGGAGCCAATACCAAATCGCCAGCCGGGAAGTCGATCTGGCGGAAGCCAAGTTTCGTCAGCTGCAACAGGCCGCGTTTCTCGATGACAAGGCCCGAAGGGATGTTGCCCAAGCGCGATCGGAATGGCTCTTGAAGCTGGCAGAGCGCGATTACACGGCTGAAAATCTGCAAAAAACCGAAATTAGGGCGCAGCGCGATGGCGTGGTAGTTTATGCGGACCGCAAGGATTTGCTTGGCAAACCGGTCTCGACCGGCCAGCGCATTCTTGAAATCGCCGATCCAGCCGATGTTGAGCTACGCGCCCAGATGCCGGTTGCCGACGTGCTGGAACTCAAACCGGGGGCCAAGGTAAGGTTGTTTCTGGATGGCAACCCCCTGCGCCCGGTTTTGGCGCGGGTGCATTCGGTCAGCCATGCCGCTCGCCCGACTGACGGACAGGTTATGGCGTATCGGGTGCAGGCCCGGTTTGATGCCGGTGAGCCGCTGCCGCGTCTAGGGGTGCGCGGCACAGCGCAATTGTTCAGCCATTCCATGCCGCTCGGCTATTACCTGTTCCGCAGACCGATTACCTGGCTGCGCCAGAAGGTCGGTGTGTAATGTCGGCTCTTGGCGCACAATTGGCGGGGGTGATCGTCCCGCCGCTTCGGGAAGATCTGCAATTGATGCCCAGCCCCCATAGCCGGGCTGGCACCGCGTGCCTTGTTTATGATCCTGTTGCGCATCGGTATCACGAATTACCTACCCTCACGCTGACCTTGATGAGCCAGTGGCAAGCGGGGATGCGGCTCGATACTTTTGCGGCGCATCTGAATGGCCTGAAGGCTGAGCCAGATATCGCCTATACACCGGAAACCTTGTTCGAGATCTTGACCGCACTTGACCAGGCGATGTTGCTGGCAGAGCCACTCAAGGGGTGGAAGGGTTTGCTGGCAAAAGAAGAGAAAAAACACAAGAGCATCGCCAATTGGCTGCTCCATAATTACCTGTTTTTCCGCTTGCCCCTGCTCAATCCGGATCCGTTTCTGGCGCGCACCGTTGGGCACGTCGCACGGGTTTGTACCGCGCCGCTCACCTTAGGGGTTCTGGCTTTTCTGGCCTTGAGCGGTATGTTTCTGGTCTCCCGCCAATGGGATACGTTCAGCCATACCTTCTTGCATTTTCTTTCGCTGGAAGGGGCCGCCGGGTATCTGCTGGCGTTGGGGATCGTCAAGCTGGTGCATGAGCTTGGCCATGGCTATATGGCCCGCTATTATGGTTGCCGGGTGCCCTCCATGGGCCTTGCCTTCATGGTTATGGCGCCGGTTCTGTATACCGATGTTACCGATGCCTGGCGGCTGCAATCGCGGCAACAGCGCCTGTTGATTGGCGCGGCGGGCATGTTGGCAGAAACGGCTCTTGCCATCCTGGCGACGTTTTTATGGGCCTTGCTGCCTGAGGGCTTCTTGCGCTCCATGTGTTTTTTCATCGCCACGGTATCGTGGATCATGACCCTGGCGATCAATCTCAACCCCTTGATGCGGTTTGACGGCTATTATCTGCTGTCCGATTTCTGGCAAATTCCCAATCTGCAAGCGCGCGCCATGGCCTTGATGCGCTGGTGGCTGCGTGAAAAACTGTTCGCACTTGGGGAGCCTTGCCCCGAAGATTGGCCGCCTGCGCGCCGCTCCACGGTGATCGCCTATGCCGTCGCCGTTGCTATCTACCGGTTTTTCCTGTTCGTCGGTATTGCGCTCATGGTCTATCATGCGACCTTCAAGGTGCTGGGAATTATCCTGTTTGCCGTCGAAATTTTATGGTTCATTGTTTTGCCGATCTTCACCGAGCTGAAGATCTGGTGGGGAATGCGCGAGAAAATCCTGGCCCAGAAACACGCGCGTCGGCGCCTGGGCCTTGGTGCGGCCTTTGTCTTTGTGCTCTTGATTCCCCTGCCTAACCGGGTGGATTTACCGGCCGTGCTGGAGCCTATAAGCGCGCAACGGGTTGCGGTTGCTGCCCCCGCGCGCCTTGTGGATATGCAGGTCAAGGCCGGGCAGCACGTGGTGCCTGGACAGATCTTGTTCCAACTGGAATCTCCCAGGCTGATGTCTGAAATCACCAACACGCATATCCAGCTTGAATTGGCGGAACTGCGCTATGCGCGCCGGGCGGCAACCACGTTGGATCGCGATGCCGCGCAAGTTGTCCAGCAGGAAATCAGCAAATTCCGGGAAAAGCTGGCCTTTCTGGAGCAATTGCGCGAAGAGCTGGTGCTCCGCGCCAAGGTGCCCGGCATTGTGACCGATGTCTTGCCGGATCTGCATCTTGATCGCTGGTTGGCGCGGGGGGAAGAGCTGGCCACTATTGTTGCCGATAACGGGGTGCAGGTGCGCGGATACCTGCCAGAGACCGTCTTGGGCGGCGTTGCCTTGGGCGCTGAAGGCGTGTTTGTGCCCGATGAACCCTTCGCTCCCTCTTCAAAAGTCCGGCTTGCCTCGCTCGCGGAAGGGGCGGTCAATGCCCTGGATCTTCCCTATCTGGCTTCGACCTATGGCGGGGCGATTGCGGTCAATGAAGACCGCGAGAAAGGCTCTATGCCGGTTGAAGCGCAATATCAGGCGGTTCTCGTGCCTGAAACCGCCAAAAAAGCCATTGAGGATGACGGTGCGGTGCCACAAGTGCTGCGCGGGGTTGTGCGGCTGAAGGCTGCGCCGGAAAGCGCGCTCTGGCGCGGAATCAAGCGCGCGACCAGCGTTTTGGTACGCGAATCAGGATTTTGAGGCTGTTGCGGCCGCACAACGCCGATACGCCAGATATTATGCGCGCCGTTTTGGTGCGCAAAAGACACCCGATGCGCCTAAAATCCTGTTTCCCTTTCCTGCGGTTTTGATTTAAATTGGGGTGCTTTAAAGGGAGAGACCCGATGTTTGCCCGAATTTTTTGCCCCGCGCGCAATGCCCTGCAATCTGGCCAGGCGAAGGCTAACAACTGGCTTCTCGATTATGTGCCCGCCCAGCAACCGCGCAGCCTTGAGCCGCTGATGGGCTGGACCAGCTCCAACAATACCCGCATGCAGGTGCGTTTGCGGTTCGAGACCAAGGAAGCCGCAATCGCCTATGCCCAACGCGAGGGGATCGCTTACCGGGTGGAGGAGCCCCAAGCTGCCCTGCGCCGCGCCATGGCGTATTCCGATAATTTCCGCTCGGACCGCATCGCCACCTGGACACATTAGAGCGTTTCCAGTGAAGATTGAGTCACCTGAAATGCTCTATCTCTTTGTTTTGACGCAATTCCGGACGCGAAACCGGTTCCAACGATCGCTGGAATTGCTCTAGAGCAAGTTCTGGAGAGCAAGTTCTGGAAACGAGTTTTGCAAGCGAGCTTTGGAAACGAAGACTAGAAATTTTCTCCCGGCAGCCTTCACCTGCCTGCTTTAAGCTTGCCGGATCAGAGCTTTTTTGGATCCGGCAAAATTCGGTCCGGGCTTTCTGGCTTTGTCTTGCTGCCGTGTGGTGCGATTAACCGGGTTCCACTTCGCTTGAAAATGCTCTAGGTTGTTGTGCGCGGAGTTGTTCTCATCCGCTGCAAGCACGCTAGGGTCAGGACCCATTATCGTGGATTGTTGGCGTGATTTTGGTGAGCAAAAGGACAGGAAAAGCCCGAAAAGCGTGCCCCATGGCACGGTTGAGGGGTTTGACATATCCATTTGCCGCCAAAATCGCGTCCGGAGGATTGCGAGAAAAGGAAAGGAATAGTGACATATCAACTTGTAAAACAAGGGATATTCTTTCCTTTTCGATGCGACCAACCTTCCATGTTTAATGGGTCCTGACCCTAATTCCATCACCCTTTCAATGCAGAGGCGGGCATGTTCATTCAAACCGAAGCGACCCCTAACCCGGCGACCCTGAAATTCATTCCCGGTAAGGTTGTCTTGCCTCAAGGCACGCGCGAATTCAAAACCTCGGCAGAGGCAACGGCTTCCCCGCTGGCTGAAGCGCTTTTTACGATTTCTGGCGTCAAAAGCGTGTTTCTGGGCAGTGATTTCGTGTCGGTCACGCGGGAGGGAGGGGACTGGGCGCATCTCAAACCCGCAATTCTCGGCACAATTATGGAGCATTACCTTGCCAATGTCCCGATGCTGCACGGCGATAGCCCTGCGGGAGATGCCGATGCGGGGGATGAATTTTTTGATCCTGCGGATGCTCAAACCGTCTCGACGATCAAGGAATTGCTCGAAACCCGCATCCGCCCCGCCGTTGCGGGCGATGGCGGCGATATTACCTTTCGCGGGTTTCGCGATGGGATCGTTTACCTGACCATGAAGGGCGCGTGCTCGGGTTGCCCCAGTTCCACCGCTACGCTCAAGCACGGGATCCAGAACCTGCTCCGGCATTTTTTGCCAGAAGTACAATCGGTTGAAGCCGCGTGAGGGTGCTTTTCCGGTGAGGGTTCTGGCACTCGATACCGCGCTGGAAAGCGTTTCGGTCGCCCTGTATGACGCCGCGCAGGATGCGATCGCCTGGTCGGCCAGCGTTGCCATGGCACGCGGCCATGCCGAAGCCTTGATGCCGATGGTGGCGGAAGCACTGGCGGCAACAGGCTGGGTTTTTGCCAGCCTCGACCGCTTCGGCACAAGTATCGGGCCAGGCAGTTTCACGGGGGCGCGGATTGGCATAGCTGCTGCCCAAGGGTTCGGGCTCGTGCATCAGCGCCCGGCGGTCGGGGTCTCTACCCTCACCGCGCTGGCTGCGCCCTTGCTGTTCGCCGACGATAAAACAGCGGTGCTTGCCGCGCTGGATGCGCGCCATGGCTATGTTTTTGCTCATTTATATTCTGAAGATGGGCTGAGCGTCTTTGGCCCCGAGCGCGTGGCGATGCCGGATCTGATGGAGAAAATCGCGGCCTATGCTGGCGGCCGGGTGCGCCTTAGCGTGGTGGGGTCTGTGTGTGAGGCGATCGTGGAAGCCCGCCGGGCGCGCGAGCCGGGCGCGCGCACCTTGAGCTTGCCGCTTAAAGCGCCCGATATTGCCTGGATCGCCCGGCTTGCCGCCGCTGCTGACCCGGCTTGTGCGCCCGCGCGGCCGCTTTATCTGAGTGATGCCAGCGTGACCTTGAGCGACAAGGCTCGCCTCCTCCGGCGGGGATAGGGCCCGGATTACGCTTTAAAACGGCCGCTAAAGCGTGATGTGTTTTAACGCAAACCTATCATGCTCTTCTTGTCGCAGAACGCGCCTTTTGCTCTCGATGATTCCACCAAAAGTAAAAGGCTCTAAGCCCCCGCAAAGCGCGGGGTGCCCGCTTCGGGAATATCCAGCCCGCTGGCCATGTATTCATTGAGCTTGTTGCGCAAGGTGCGGATGGAAATACCGAGAATTTTTGCCGCATGCGTGCGGTTGCCCAAGCAATGCCCCAAAGTATCGAGGATCAATTCGCGCTCGACATCTGCAACCGTGCGCCCAACCAAGGCGCGGGTTACGGCTTCTGCGGTTTCTGCGGCCCGGCGAGCGGTCGATTCGGAGGGATTGGCGGGAAGGGCATTGCCTTCCGGCGTCAGGAGGGCATCGGCGCCGATCTCGCTCCCCTGCGCCAGCAAAACGGCGCGATGGAGCGTGTTTTCCAGCTCCCGGACATTGCCGCGCCACGGATTGGCGAGCAGGGCCCGCTTGGCATCGAGCGATAACGGGCGGGCTGGAAGCGCGTTCATCTGTGCAAATTTCTGCGCAAAATGCCCGGCAAGCTCCAAAATATCGTTGGAACGCTCGCGCAAAGGCGGGATCTTGAGGTTGACGACATTGAGCCGGTACAGCAGATCCTCCCGGAACGTCCCCTCCTTGACACAATCGGCCAAAACGCGGTTGGAGGTTGCCAAAACGCGGATATCCACCGGCACGGGGCGGTTGCCCCCCACGCGGTCGATCACGCGTTCTTGCAGGGCGCGCAGCAATTTGGCTTGCAGGCGCACATCCATTTCCGAGATTTCATCGAGCAGCAACGTGCCGCCATCGGCTTCCTCGAATTTGCCGATCCGGCGCGCGATCGCCCCGGTAAAAGCACCCTTTTCGTGGCCAAACAACTCGCTTTCGAGCAAGTTTTCCGGAATGGCGGCACAATTGACCGACACGAAAGGTTTTGCCGCACGCCTTGATTTTTCATGGACATAGCGCGCCATCACTTCCTTGCCGACGCCCGATTCGCCGGTAATCAGCACGGATGCGTCGGAGGTTGCGATTTTACCCGCCAGCTCGACAACGCGCTTCATGGCATCATCGCGCACGATCAGCGCGGTTTGCGCTTGCGTCACCGCTTCCAAAATCGCCGCGATCAATTCCGGATCGGGCGGCAGGGGGATATATTCCTTGGCGCCGGCCTCGATCGCGGCCACGGCCGCGCGTTTGTCATGAGCGGTTCCGCACGCCACGATGGGGAGCGTAATATGTTCCTGACGCAACCCCTTCACGAAGGTGGCGATATCCAAATTGGCATCAATCATGGCAAGGTCTGCGCCCTTCCCCTGGCGCAGATGCGAAAGCGCAGCCTCTATGCCATCTACTTGCGCAACCAATGCCCCCCGTTCCCGGGCGATTTTGGCGGCAGTGACCAGTTCACCCCGCAAGGTTCCTATAATCAACAGGCGCATGGTGTTCTTCCTTAACGGTCGGATTTGATGATTTCGGTCATGGTGACGCCGAGCTTGTCTTCGACCAGCACCACTTCTCCGCGCGCAACCAGGCGATCATTGACAAAGATGTCGATGGCTTCCCCCACCCGCCGGTCAAGCTCCAGAATATGGCCGGGGGTCATGCGCAGCAATTCCCCCACCCCCATTCTGGAGCGGCCGAGCACGGCAGAAACCTGCACCGGAACATCGAAAACATGCTCCAGATCGGCAGCATTCTTGCTCGAACTATTGGGGTCTTCCGCATCGCCATAAGACGAGGAGACCACCTTGGCGGTTTGTTCAAGTTCGTTAAGAGAAGCAGACATTTCGCCGGACATGGGCAAACTCCAAGATCAGGATACAAGAGGGGTAGGCGGCGCAAAGGCTTGGTGAACGGCTTCTTCCAAGGCCTGCTCGATCCGGCTATGGTGATGAAGAATGCCGCCATCTGCCCATTCGATCTGGCATTCGGCGCGCTCAAGCTCAGGATCGGGAAAGACAAACACTTTGCATGCAAGCCCGTTTTCCGCCAGCAGGGCCTCCAACTGCGTCTTGACTGCATCCACCTGTTGCGGGTTAACGCGCGCGGCGATCTGGGTCACGTTCAACAAATCTGGCAATAACGCGCAAAAAGCTTCCTCAATTGGGGCGATCGAGTGGGCATCGAGTAATTTGCCTGCCAATTTGCGCGCAAAAACCAGCGCCAGAGAGGCCGCTTCCGCTTTGGTCTCCTGCTCGATCGTCTCTAGTCTGGCCGCATGACGGGCAAGGCTCTCGGCAATAAACGCCAAGGTTTCTGCCTGTTTATGGGCATCGCTCTGGCGTTGGGCGGTCTGGCCGGCGGCTTCCCCTTCCAGATAGGCGAGCATCCGGGTTTGTTCGAGCTTTTCGGCCAATTCGGCAGCAGAAATGGCCTCCCCTTCGTCTCCTGCAACAGGATGCGACGGTTTGGGAGAGAAATCCCTTTCAAAGACAAAGGCTTTTATGGGCACGGCCATGGGAATCCTTAATAGACGAAAGCGTCTTCTTCACGGTTCTTGGCGATGGTGATTTCGCCTTTTGCAGCCAGATCCTTGGCCATAACCACCATTTTCATTTGCGCGTCATCGACCTCTTTAAGACGCACAGGCCCCCGTGAAATCATAAGATCTTCCATGTTTTTGGCCGCACGCTTGGAAAGCTGCGAGAAAAAGAATTTCTTGACCGGGGGTGATGACCCTTTGAGCGCCACGGCCAAAACATCGCGATCGGCATAGCGAATAAGGGTTTGGGTGGAGCCTGGATCGAGTTTGACCAGATCTTCAAACGTGAACATGAGCGAGCGGATGCGTTGCGCCGCTTCCGAATTGCGCTCATCGAGCGAGCTTAGAAACGCCGATTCGGTTTGGCGATCAAACGAATTGAAGATTTCGGCAATCACTTCATAGCTATCCCGGCGCGATGTCTGGGAAAGATTAGAGATAAATTCGGTACGCAAGGTGTGCTCGATATGGTGCAAAATTTCTTTTTGGACAGGCTCCATGTATAGCATACGATTAACAACCTCTAATGCAAATTCATGCGGCAACAACGACAATACACGTGCTGCATTTTCTGGAGGAATTTTAGACAAAACAACCGATACGGTTTGCGGATATTCACCTTTTAGGTAATTGGCTAGAACATGATCTTGCACATTGCATAATTTTTGCCACATATTGCGGCCTGCGGGCCCCCGCAATTCTTCCATCAAAGACTGAACTTTATCCTGCGGCAGCAATTTTGCCAGCAGCGCTTCCGTGCGGTCATAATCCCCCGTTACCGCGCCGGACCGGGCCATGAGCGACAAAAACTCGCTGACCAGCGTTTCCACCGATTCCGCACTCACAGCCCCAAGCTTGGCCATGGCACGGGAGACCGAGCGGATCTCGTCTTCATCGAGCGCGCTCCAGATCGGGCCGCCATAATGCTCCCCAAGCACCAGCAACACAATCGCGGCCTTTTCCGGGCCGCTCATCAGGCTGCTCATGTCGTCGCGACGGTCTATCAGGCTGTTTGAATCGATTTTTTCAGCAGCTCTGGCCATCATGCCCTCCCATCGCATTCAACGGGGCGGGCATGCTGCGGCGCGGCCCCGTCTGCGTTACAAAATATCCGAACCATGCGGAATGCGGTTTTAGAATGCGCCATGATGTGCCTCACCGCCCTTGAGAGATCCATTGGCGGATAATCGCCGTGCTTTCCCCCGGATTTTCCTCCACAATCTTGCCGAGACTATCAATCGCGCTCTGGTGCAAAGCCTGCTGGATACCGGCGGAAACATCCTGGTTGGAATTGGCCGCGATAATGGCCGCCGCGCTGGCATCCCCTGCGCCGGCAATGGCGGGCATGTTTTGCATCGCCCCTGCCTGGAGCAACACTTTGTGCAACCCTGTGGGGGCGGGTAAGGCTGCTGGCGAATTCTTGCCGGATTCCTCGTTTTTATCTTCCTTTGGCGTTTTGCCCAAAATCCCCATCTGGTGGAGAAGTGGCCGGATAACCAGCAGAAGGACCAGCAGGGTCAAAATGGCGAACACGCCAATTTCCAGCAAGCGCAAGGCATCCTCACGCGTGAGCGCCATCATCTGTTGCAGCAAGGATGGGGTTTGGGCATCTAGCGTTGCCTGGGTTTCGGCAAACCGCAGATTGATCACCTGCACCTGATCGCCGCGTGCGCGGTCAAACCCGATCGATGAGCGCACCAAGGCGGTGATCTGCTCGATTTCCTCAGCCGCGCGCGGGCGATAGGCCATCTGACCATTGGCGCCCGGCGCATACAGACCATCGACCAGAACCGCAACCGACAGCCGCTTGACGCGCCCTGCTTCGAGCACTTCGGTGCGGGTGGTTTTTGAAATTTCGTAATTGACGGTTTCTTCGGCCTTTTGGCTCTGTTCGCGGCTTTGAGGGGTATCGCGCGCGTTGCCCTGTCCTTGCTGGGTGGTTTGCGGCATCTCGTTGGCAACCGTTACCTGCCCATCGCGCGCTTCGCTGCTTTGCTGGTTTTCAGTGCGGGTCTGGGTTGAGCGCACCACGCGGCTTTCCGGATCAAACGCATCGCTGACCTGTTGGATGCGGTTGAAATCCATCTCGGCAGCAACCTGCACGCGGGCCTTGCCCCGCCCGACAATGCTGGCCACAAGGTCTTCAACCTGGCCGCGCAATTTCTTTTCATACGCGCTCTGGCGATCCTGCGCCAACACGGCAGGCTCGTTTTCATTGCCGGCGCCATCGGCCAACAACCGCCCGCCTTCATCGACGATCGAGATGTTTTCCGGTTTCATCCCCTGCACGGCGCTGGCCACCAGATGCCGTATGGCGCGGATTTGCCCTGCATCGAGTTCACCGCGCAATTTGAGGATAATAGACGCGCGCGGGGTTGTTTTTTCCCGATCAAACAGTTTTTTCTCTGGAATGGCCAAATGCACGCGGGCGCTCTGCACCCGGTCGATCCCCTTGATCGTCCGCGCCAGCTCGCCTTCCATGGCACGGAGCTGATTAACGCCCTGAACGAAAGAGGTTGCGGAAAACGTATCCGTTTTGTCAAAAATCTCATAGCCGACAGAACCACCAATCGGCATGCCCTTGGCGGCAAAATCCATCCGCAGCCGCGTTGCGGTCTCGCGCGGGACCAGAATGACGCTGCCTTCCTGCCGCAATTCATAGGTGATTCCGCGGGTATCGAGCTCCCGGATGATCGCGTTGGAATCGGTCATCGACAGATCAGCATAGAGCACGCTCATCGGGGTGCTGCCCATGCGCAGCATCAAGAAGGCAAAAAAACCGATCAGGGTCAGCGTAACCACCCCCATCGCGGCAAGCCGCTGGGGTCCAAGGCGCTGGAGGAACTCAAGGATGGCTTTCACGTCTTAACTCCTGTGGCCCAAAGCGTGCCGCATGTCTTTTTGGATCATCCACAGAGGCTTCCCCCTGCGCTGCCCTGCCGCGTTGGTGCGGAAAGGCGGGAGCATTTTCCGATCTGATTGAATCAAACTGGATGCTATAATCTACTGTTTTTACACGTTTTCACTTGCACGGTCCTTGGGTTCTTACCGTCAACCGATGCCCGCTTGGCGTAAAAACCCTCTATAGCGTTTTTGCTTTTGATGGCATCATCCAGAGCAAAAACACGTTCTTTTACAAACAGATAAGAGCTTGATGTGTTTCCATCAAAACACGTCCTGCTCCAGCAGGGAGATGGGTAATTTTTTCCCCTCACCCCAACGCACCCGGCAAGTTTTGCCTGCCTTATGGTTACCGCGCGGTTAAGGAGGTAGAATTTTCTCTGACCTATCTTGGGGCAGGGGTGCAATTTATACGCAAGAAATTTAGCTTATCTTATTGTTTTATATAAATATTTATGCTTAAAATATTTTACGCTCCACTTTATCTCAACCTGCTCTACTGGGCGGAAACACGCGCCTTCAAGGCCGCAGCAAGACTGTGCAGGTCATAAACGGGATGCGCAAAGGGCAAGCGCGCGATGTGCTCGCCTAAAGCCAGATCCACACCCTCGCTATCGAGCGCAACCGGGCGCCAAGCCCCCGGCCGCCCGGCAGCTTGCGCCATCTGCGCGCTGGCCTGCGCCTTCAGATAGGCCAAAGCTTCGGTTTCAAACGCGGCAAAGGCCGCAAGATCGGCCACAGGCGTACGGAAAAGCGCGCCCTCCCCCGCAAAAGCACGGGCAAAGCCGCCATTGAGATGCACCTGTTCCATTTCCAGCCGGTAAAACCCGAAATCGGGGAAATCAATGTAAAGCTTGGCTTTCGGGTTACGGGCGAGAAACCGCGCGCGGATATGCGGTTCAACCGCGCGCTGCGCTGCGCATACAAGGGTCAGGCGGGGATGCGCGAGCGGATCGCCCTTGCCGCCTTGCGCGATCAGCAAGGAGGCGCGTGGATCTGCGGCAAGGTTGCGGGTATGCGCGGAAAGGCGGGAGGTCAATAAAAGCGGCGTGCCGTCATAATCGGTGGCGTAACTCACCAGCGAGACAAAGGGCGCGCCACTTTGGGCATCCAGCGTTCCCAGAGACGCCACACGCCCGCCCCGCAGCACGGCCTTGCCCACAGCAAGCGGGTCAAAATCGGCGGGTTGGCGTGGGTCTTGCGCGGGTACAACCGGTGGAGAAGCGGCGGGTTTGCGCATGGGCGCTTTGGTCCTTATGCCCGGTGCGGTTGCGCGATGCTGGCAACCCCCAGCACGGCGCGCACTTTAGCGGCAATGCCCTTGGCGTCGAGCCCGGCCTCGCCCAGCATTTTTTCGGGGGTATCGTGCGGTTGAAACCGATCCGGCAGGGTCATGGCGCGGAATTTGAGCGGGCCGTCGAGCAAGCCTTTCTCGCTTAGAAACTGCGCGACAAAGGCTCCGAACCCGCCCATTGCGCCTTCTTCCACCGTGATTAGCACATCGTGGGTTTGCGCGAGCGTGGTGATCAGGGTTTCATCCAGCGGTTTGGCAAAACGGGCATCGGCCACGGTGATATTGAGCCCTTGCTTTTCAAGCATATGGGCGGCAGCCAGCGCTTCCTGGAGCCGCGTGCCAAGGGTGAGCAGCGCGATCCCCTGTCCCTGGCGCACCAGACGGCCCTTGCCGATGGGCAGAACCTCGCCTCTTTCCGGCCGTTCGACCCCCACCCCCTCGCCGCGCGGGTAGCGGATCGCCAGCGGGCCGCCCTCATAGGCGCTTGCGGTGGCAACCATATGCACCAGCTCGGCTTCATCGGCCGGGGCCATGATCACGAAATTGGGCAAGCAGCCCAGATAGGCGATATCATACGCGCCCGCATGGGTAGGGCCATCGGCCCCCACCAGCCCTGCACGGTCGAGCGCAAAGCGCACGGGCAGGTTCTGCAAGGCGACATCGTGGATCACCTGATCGTAGCCACGCTGCAAGAACGTGGAATATATGGCGCAAAACGGCTTGAACCCTTCGGTTGCGAGCCCTGCGGCAAAGGTGACCGCGTGTTGTTCGGCGATACCGACATCAAAGCAGCGGGCCGGAAATTTTTCTTTAAACAGATCGAGCCCCGTGCCAGAGGGCATGGCGGCGGTAATGGCCACAATTTTATCGTCGCGCTCGGCCTCGGCGATCAGGCTTTGTGCAAAAACCCGCGTGTAACTGGGGGCATTGGCGCGAGGTTTTACCTGCTCGCCGGTGATCACATCAAAGCGCTGCACCCCGTGGTATTTATCGGCGGCGGCTTCTGCGGGGGCGTAACCCTTGCCCTTTTGCGTCACCACATGCACCAATATGGGCCCAAACTGCGCTTCGCGGACATTGCGCAGAACGGGGAGCAGATGGTCAAAATTATGGCCGTCAATCGGGCCTATATAATAAAACCCCATCTCCTCGAACAAGGTGCCCCCGGTCACATAGCCGCGGGCGTGCTCTACGGCGCGCGTGATCGCCCGATCCAGTGATTTGGGCAACTGCGCGGTGAGCTGCTTGCCAATATCGCGCATCTTGAGATAGGCCTTGCCGGAAGCCAGCCGCGCCAAATAGGCCGACATGGCCCCAACCGGCGGGGCAATCGACATATCGTTGTCATTGAGGATAACGATAAGGCGGGAATGCAACGCCCCGGCATTGTTCATGGCCTCATAGGCCATGCCCGCGCTCATCGCGCCATCGCCGATCACCGCGACGACATGGTTGGTGCCCCCTTGCAAATCGCGCGCAACGGCCATGCCCAACGCTGCGGAAATCGAGGTCGAAGAATGCGCGGTACCAAAGGGATCATAGGGGCTTTCCGTGCGCAAGGTGAAGCCGGACAGCCCTCCGCCTTGCCGGAGCGTGCGGATGCGCGCGCGCCTGCCGGTGAGAATTTTATGCGGATAGGCCTGATGGCCCACATCCCAGATCAAGCGGTCGTCGGGGGTGTTGAACACATGATGCAACGCAACGGTGAGTTCCACCACGCCTAATCCGGCCCCCAGATGCCCCCCGGTCACCGAAACCGCCTCGATCATTTCCGCGCGTACTTCTTGCGCAAGCTGCGGCAAATCCGCATCTGCCACGGCGCGCAGATCGGCAGGCGTGGTGATTTGATCCAGAAGCGGCAAGTTTGGGGGCAAGGCGCACCTCCTTAAAAAACGGGGCCCGGCTACCCTGCCTGGCCCGCCTGATCGCGTGGATCAGGGGCTATCTGGATCCAGCGGAGACACGCCAGAGGGTTTTCCATCTGGCCCCAGCGCGATTTTTGCTATCCGCGCTTCCGCGTTGGCGAGCAGGCTTTCGCAGTGTTTTTTTAACACTTCGCCGCGCTCATACCGCGCGATAGCGGTTTCAAGATCGACCTCGCCGCGCTCAAGCTGCGTTACGATCGCCTCAAGCTCGGCCATGGCCTTTTCAAAGGGCAGGTCGAGCGGTTCTGGAGAAACAGGTTTGCTCATAGGCGATCTTTAGCGCGTTGCCTGCCCTAAGCCAAGAGGGCCTTTAACCAGAATTCTCCGGAGCCAGAATTCGTTTGGAACCACACCCGAACGGCCACCCTTCTGGCGGTGAAACCTGTTCAGGGGCCCGTGCGGCCCAACCGCAAACCGGGGGCCGGGCGCTCGGTCAACACCTCGCGCCGAAAGCGGAACAAGGCCGCCGGGCGCCCGCCGGTGGTGATCTGCGCTTCGGTTTGTTCAACCAAGCGCGCATTTTCCACCAAGCGCCGGAAATTCTGCTTGTGCAGGTGATGCCCCAGCATCGATTCAACGCGTTTTTGCAAATCAGTGAGCGTAAAGACATCGGGCATCAGTTCAAACATAACCGGGCGGTAATGCATTTTACCGCGGATACGCGACAAGGCGGTTGCGACAATCCGCCGGTGGTCATGGAGCATCGACACCCCGAAGGCTGGGTTGACCACCGGCACCGGTACGCGGCCGTCGCGGTAGGCTTCCTCGATCAGCCCGGCCTCATACAGGGTTTCGTAGCGCTCCAACACTTTTTCAGGATCAAACGGCGTGCCCTGGGTGCCAAAATACAGCCGGATACGCTCCTTGCGAGACAGCGCGCGCGCAGGGTCCGGGCGTTCAACGCCGGAACTCCAGGCTTCAAGCGCGGGCAAAATCACTTGATCGAGCGTTTGCGGGCGGCCATGCCGCCAATCCTCCCATGGAAACAGCCGGTAAAGGGGTTCAAACCCCGGTATGGCTTGCGCGCTCTGGTGTAATCTTGTCAGGGCCAGATACCCGATCGAAACGACGTGTTTCTCCCCGGCTTCCCAGCGTTCCGGTGCCAAGCGCCCGCGATCGCCAAAGGTATAGAGTTGCTCCACATAGCCTAGATCAAACCCGCTTTGTGTGTGCACAAAATGCCGCAACCCCAATTCAAGCGTGCGGTGTACCCCTGGATCGAACGGCCCGGAAGGCAGGCTGGGTACTTTGCCCGGTATCTCCGTGCGCGGTATAGGGGGTTGATCGGCAATGGATTTATGTGCCCCTGATTGTTTTGTCTCTGATTTTTGTGCCCCTGAAAAGACAACAGGTGTATCGCCGATAAACGCGACGATCACGGCGGTGAGGTTGATTTCGAGCCCCGGTCCTCGCGAAGAAATTAACCCCGGCGAAGAAATTAACCCCGGCGAAGAAATCGGGCCCGGCGAAGAAACAGGCGCGCTCATAATGGCTCTCCTGCAATCGCCAGACGGGCAGACAGCGCCTCGAACCGTGCCAGAAACAAGGTTTGGGCGGCATCAATCGGCATTGGCGCCAGCAGCGCGTGCGCCTGCGCGCTCAGGGCCGGTCTGGTGCCAAAAATCTGGGCGCTCTCTTCGGGCGAAAACCCGGCCAGAGCCTCCGCCTCATACCCCGCAGCCAGCCGATCCGCGCGTTTGGCCAGTTTTTCTGCCATGGGATGAAACGGCACCGCCAAGCCAAAGCGGCGCAAAATGGCTTCCATGATCCGTGTTTCGGTTTGTTTGTATTCCGGCCCCAGCACGGCCTTGAACGGAGAGATCATATCGCCGACCACATATTCCGCGCCATCATGCAGCAACACCGCCAGCCTTATCCGCGCGCCGCTTTGCGGGTTAAGCTCCCCGGCAATCGCCTCCACCAGCACGCTATGCTGGGCGACCGAAAAGATATGTTCGCCGGTTGTCTGGCCATTCCACCGCGCCACGCGGGCAAGGCCATGGGCAATATCGGTGATTTCAATATCGAGTGGGGAGGGGTCGAGCAGGTTGAGCCGCCGCCCGGAAAGCATGCGTTGCCAGGCACGCTTTGGGGGCGCCTGCGCGGATTTGGCGGGGGCATCTGCCGATAAGGAAGGGGGGCGATGGGGCATGGCGTTTGTTGGGGGGCGCAATTATCGCGCGGAAACAATGCGGGGGGAAGACGTTTGGGTGAAAATCATGCAGCGTTATCCACCAGGCTGGCCGCTGTGGCAAGGTCGACCGAAACAAGCTGGCTTATCCCGCGTTCCGCCATGGTCACGCCGTAAAGGCGGTCCATCCGCGCCATCGAAATCGGGTTATGGGTGATGCACAAGAACCGCGTTTCGGTTTGTTGGGCCATATCGTGCAGCAGATCGCATAAGCGCTCGACATTGGCGTCATCGAGCGGGGCATCTACTTCATCGAGCACGCAAATGGGGGCGGGGTTGCTCAAAAACACCGCAAAAATCAGGGCGGTGGCGGTAAGCGCCTGCTCCCCCCCCGAAAGCAAGGTGAGCAACTGCGCGCGTTTGCCCGGCGGGGCGGCGGTAATCTCCAGCCCGGCCTCGATGGGGTCATCCGCCTCGATCAGCGAGAGTTCAGCGATCCCGCCGCCGAAGAGCCGGGTAAACAGCGTGGTAAAATGCGCATTGACCTGCAAAAAAGCGGCTTTGAGCCGCGCGCGGCCTTCCGTGTTGAGCGTATTGATGGCTTCGCGCAAGCCCGCGATCGCCGCCAGCAGATCTTCCCGCTCGTCGCCCAATTTGCCGCGCGCGCCTTCCGCCGCCTGCAATTCCTGTTCGGCCAACAGGTTGACCGCGCCAATCCGTTCCCGTTCGGCCTGCAACACGCCGATCCGCACCGAAATGGCATGCGCCTCACGCGGTAAATCTGCGGGGAGATCCGCCAATCTTTGGGCCAAGGTTGAGGCCGGGGCTTCGAGCACGTTCTCCAGCGCCTCGCGCACTTCGCGTTGGCGCAAGGCGGCGTGATCGGCCTCCGATTCCAGCCGCGCCAGATCCGCCCGCGTTTCGCTGAGCGCATTGAGGGCTATCCGCGCATTGGCTTCCGCTTCGCGTGCGCTGTGTTCGGCGCTGGCGAGACTATCCCCTGCTGCGCGGTTTTCAGCTTCCATCTGCTCCAGTTCTTGCGACAGGGTGGCCAATTGTGCCTGCAACATGTCGGGTTTATCGTGCAGGTTTTCAGCTTCCCTATCCAGCTTGCCCAGCCGGGATTGCTGCTCAAGCGCATTGGTCTCAGCGTCCTCCGCGCGGCGCAAGGCGCTCTTGCGGGATCTGTCCAGAGCGCCAAGGCGTTCTTCCAACACGGCAAGCTGTGCCTGATGGGCGGATACCTGCCCCCGCAGCCGGGCTTCGCGCGTGCGGATTTCCGCCACTTGGTCCGCCAGCGCGGTTGCCGCCGCCTGCCCTTGGGACGCGGATAGCCCGGACAAGGCCTCCAGCGCTTGCTGCGCCTGCTTGAGATTGTGCTCGGCCTCCTGCCAAGCGGTCGTGAGACTTTCAACCCGCATCTGGCTTTCAAGGCTCTTGCTATGGGCGGCTTCTTGCGCCTTGCGCAGGGCATCGTGCTGGTGACGCGCCTGCGCCAAAGCGCGGTTCGCCTGTTGCGCTTGGGTGCGGGCCTGATGCTCGGCCCCTTGTGCGCCCTGCAAGGCGGCAAGGTGCTGTTTATGCTCTTCAAGACGGGCGGCATAGCGCGCCTGTGCGCGGGTTGCCTCTTGCTCGATCCCGCCCAAGCGGTTGCGTTCGGCCAGCCGTTTGGCGGCGGGGCTCTGGCTTTCGGCGCGGCCGGTAAAGCCATCCCAGCGCCAGACATCGCCCTCCTGCGTGACAAGCCGTTGCCCAACCGCCAGATGCGCCTGCAAAGCATGGCCCTGCGCTCTGGTTACCACGCCGATCTGGCTCAAACGCGGGTGCAAGCGCTCCGGCGCGCGCAAGAAACCCAGCAGGGGTTGCGCTTCCCCCGGCAGCACGGGCAGGGGCTCGCGCGTGCCCCCGCGCTCATCCCAGAAGCGGGCGGCGCCATGCTCGATCGCCGCTTCGAGATCTTCCCCCAAAGCGGCCGCCAAGGCGGTCTCATAGCCCGGCTCCACCGTGATCAAATCGATCATGGGGGTCCACAAACCCGGCTCGCTCTGTTCCACCAGCGCCCGGATGGTGCGCGCTTCTGTGGCCAGACGCTGGTAGAGCCTGTCGGCTTCGCTTAACGTTTCTCTGGCGGCGCGCTCGGTTTGTTCGGCACTGCGGGCAAGGGTTGCGGCGCGCTCTGCCTCGGTCTGGAGGGCCGAAAACGCAGCCTCATCAGCCTCGATCTGCGCGCTCTGGCGCGCCAGCGCGTCCTGATGGTGGGCGGAGGGCGCCAGGCGCGCGAGCACCGCTTTAGCCTCTTCAAGTTGCGTTGCAAGCCGCTGCGCGCGGGTTTTGGCTTCCGCCAGATGCGCCTTGGCCGCGCTTTCCCGCGCCTGCGCCTCGGCGCGCGTGGTCTGGGCGTGCATATGCCGCGTTTCGGCTTCCTGACGCGCCTGCTCCGCTTGGGCGAGGGCAAGTTGAGCCTGTTCGATCGCCTGCGCAGTCTGTTCACGCGCCGCACGGGTGGTTTTTGCTTCGCTCTCGGTGCGCGCGCAGATCCGTTCGGCTTCTTGCGTTAAGTGCCGCGCTTTCTCGCTATCGTCGAAAATTTCCTGCCGCCGCCGGGCCAGTTCGGCCAACCGCGTTTCCACCAGCTTGATTTCGCCCTCCAGCACCGCGCGCGCGGTTTGGTGGCTCTGTAGACGCTGCGTGCCTTCCGAGAGCGCGCCTTGCGCTTTCTCGCGCGTGAGCACCGCCCCGCCCCGCGCCCGCTCCGCTTCGCCCTGCGCCGCTGTCGCCAACGCTACCGCCCGGATAGCGGCTTGCCGGGCGTTCGCGGCGGCTTCGGCTTCGGTTTTGGCGCTCTGGTAGCGTTCAGCGGCGGCGAGCAGGGCCAATTGGCGCAATTGCGCCTGAACGATGCGGAATTTTTCAGCGTTTTTGGCCTGTTTTCGTAATTCGCTGACCTGCTTATCGAGCTGCCCCAACAGGTCTTCCGCGCGGATAAGGTTCTCGCTGGCCTGGTTGAGGCGGATCTCGGCTTCATGGCGGCGCGTTTGCAGCCCGCCGATCCCGGCGGCATCTTCCAGAATGCGGCGCCGATGCTGCGGCTTGGCGGCGATGATCTCGCTGATCTGCCCCTGCCGCACCAAAGCGGGAGAGCGCGCCCCGCTGGCGGCATCCGCGAACAGCAGATGCACATCGCGCGCGCGCACTTCGCGCCCGTTCATGCGGTAGGTGGAGCCTTGCTCCCGCGTGATCTTGCGGGAAACCTCCACCTCCTCGGCCCCTTGCACGCTGGCGGGCAGATCGCCGGGCAGGGCCGAAACCCGCACCGATACCTCGGCATGCATGCGCGCGGGGCGGGTATCGGAGCCGGAGAAAATCACGTCTTCCATACCGCCCCCGCGCAAAGCGCGCGATGAGGTTTCGCCCATCACCCAGCGCAAGGCTTCCACCAGGTTGGATTTGCCGCAGCCATTGGGCCCGACAATACCGGTGAGCCCCGGCGCGATGGTCAGATCGGCCGCCTCAACAAAGGTTTTGAACCCGGTCAGGCGCAAGCGCTCGAATTTCACCGCATCCTCGTATTCGCCACGGTACCCCCTATGGCATCCCCCTATGGTATCCCTAGGGGGATTATGGTTTTACCGTGCTTATTTGGGCAGCATCGGGTCGATGATCTTGGCGAATTCCTCGATCGGCTGGTTGCCGCGCAGCACCGTACCATTGATAAAGAAGGTCGGGGTGGAATTGACCTTGAATTGCTCCGCTCCGCGGGTTTTTTCTGCATTGATCTCGGTAAACACCGCCTCGTTTTTCAAGCACGCCTCGAAGCTTTCCTGCGTGAAGCCCGCCTGCCGGGCAAGGCTGAGCAGGGCATCGAGCGGTTTATCGGTTTGGGTCCATTGCACCTGCTGGGCAAAGAGCGCATCCGCAAACGGGAAATAACGCGCCTCGCTGGCGCAGCGCGCGAGCATGGAGGCCGCAACCGAGAGCGGATCGAACGGGAATTCGCGGAAGATCAGCTTGGCCTTGCCGGTATCGATATAGCGTTTTTTAAGCTCCGGCAGCCCTTCCTTGTGAAACGTGGCACAATGCGAACAGGTAAACGACGCGTATTCGACAATCGTTACCGGCGCATCGGCCTTGCCCAGAACCTTATCCCCCAGCGCACCGGGCTTATACAGCGCTGCCAGATCTACGCCGCCGGGAGCGGGCGAGGTTTGCGCCAAGGCTGTGCTGGCTACAAAACCAGCTGTGCCGAAAGCCAGCAGGCTTGCCTGCATCAGGCGACGACGCGACAAAAGAGGTAAGAAAAGGGGCGCGGGCTGGGTCATGGTGTCTATCCTTAGGGTCTTGTCCTTGAAGGAGCAAAGTCGTGGGGCGAATGCCTGGCGGTGCGAAACGGTTGGCGGGCAAAACCGATACCCGCCGATACCGTGCCCGCCTATGGGCAAGGTTCAGGCACGAATGCGCTTTTTTAGCGGCGGGTCAAGCCCTCTTTGCGCTTTAAACCCGCGTCAGCATTGCCCTCCGGCTTGGCAGGTACTTGGTGTCGATCTTGGCAGAAACCCTCATTTGCAGATCGCAGCGGCCAGAGCCGCGACCGCGTGGCGCAAGGCGGGGTCTTTGAGATGCGTAAAGCGCGCCTCCTGCGCTTTTATGGCCTGCGGATCACGCGGGGGCGGGGTGGAGGGCACCTTACGTTCGGGCAGCGGGCCTTGCACGATTTTGAGTTTTGCCGCCGCCCCGAACCCCAAGGCGCGGTTGCAGCTTTCAAGGATTGTGCGGGTGGCCATTTGCGCCTCAAGCGCGAAGGGCGCGGGGCACACCAAGGTGAGCGTTGCCCCACCCTCGCCCGCGCGCGGCCAGCGCAGATGCAGCGGGTGGGTATAGGGCGCCAGCAGCGGGCCGACAATTTCCGCCCACTGCGTCACCAAGGTGGTTTGCGCCATGCCGCGCTTTTTCAAATGCGGGGCGAGCGCGCCAAGGCTGATCGCCGCCAGCGGGGCGGGGCCATAGGCGCGAAACGCGGGAGATGGGGATAAGCGGTCAGCCATGGCGTATTCTACACCAGATCGCCTAAGCGCGAAAGCCCCGGCGCGGCCTGCTCCCGGCGGATTGTGTTTGCCCGATAGGGTGGCTATTGTGCCCAACACGCACCGATTCTCGGTACCCACCCCAAGAGCAAGCAGGTTGATGGCAGCGAGTGATTTTCCGGTTGAGGGCGATTGGGAGGCAGGCACTTCATGGGTTGCCGCACAAATGGCAATCTTTCCTAGAGAAATTTTGGCTGTGCTTACCAGCCGCACGGCAGTGCGATTTCTTCCAAAATTTACGGAATACATATACAGAAGAGACGGATTCGACGCTATCTCCGGTAGTGAGCAGCCTCATGCTGTGTTATTGGCGTTTCGGGCTCATGCCATATCATCCGTGACTACGCTTGCTCCTACTGATGATCAGAATTTTTCTGATATTGTCTTCGATACGACCGAAGTTGTCAATAGGGTGGCACACCATACTGGTGCCCTATCCGCTACAAAAGCCATTAGCACTTACGCTTCTGGTTATTTCGATGCCGCCAAAGTCGCTGCCTTCCTAACTGTTAATTTCTATGACCCTAATGCTGCCGCCGCCGCCATTACCGCTGATGTACAAGCGCTGCATGCCGGGTTGGCGCTTGAAGAACTGGCCGCCCGCCCGCTTTGGCCGGGCGATAGGCCGGAAGAATTGCAACAAGATTGGCAGAAATTCCGCGCCGAACTGATCACGCAAGGCGATCACTGGGATCTGTGGGCGCAATGGTATGACGGCGTGCTCGCGGGCGAAAAAAACAGGCGCTACCTGTTCGGCCTGCACACCACGCGGGCTTTTCGCCTGATCTATGACCTCGTAACCCTGCCGGAAACGCTGTGGAACGGCCCCCCCGGCACGCAACAATCCCGAATCCATCCCCTTGGTGGTTGAAGCCCCCCCTTACGACAGGGCAAGATATCCACCC
>CAZGKS010000005.1:0-11481 GCA_964526275.1 uncultured Methylobacterium sp.
CCCTATACACGCGCGCCAGATGCCAATGCATCTCTGGCGCAGAATGCGCGGGCCTTTATTCTTCCCGCGCGGGCGGAGCGCGCCGGGTTCAGCCTGCGCGCGGTTGCCGAAACCGGTTCCACCAATGCCGATGCGCTCGCAAGTCTGGAGGATCGGTTATGGGTTGTGGCCGATGCGCAAAAGGGCGGGCGCGGTCGGCATGGGCGCGTGTGGCATTCCCCGCCCGGTAATCTTTATGCCAGTTTGTCGCTGCTCAACCCCGCCCCGCCCGAATATGCCGCGCAGCTTGGCTTTGTTGCGGGCGTGGCCCTTGCGCAAGCGGTGCGCGCGCTTGCGCCGGAGCTGGCAGGCGCGCTTGCGCTCAAATGGCCCAATGATCTGCTGCTCGATGGCGCCAAACTCGCCGGGATCTTGCTGGATGGGGCGCGCGGACTGGGGGGCTTGCGGGTTGCGATCGGGATCGGGGTGAATATCGCCCATGCGCCGGAGGTGCCGGGGCGCAAAACGACTCATCTTGGCGCCCGCCTGCCGGATCTTGCGCCCGCACAGCTCTTTGGCGCGCTGGCCGATACCATGGCGCAGGCGCTCGATACGTTTGATGCCGGGGCAGGCTTTGCGGATATCCGCACGCTTTGGCTGGCTCAAGCGCTGGCAATCGGCACGAAACTGGCCGTTTGCCCGGGCGAAGAGCGGTTTGAAGGCACGTTTGGCGGTATCGATTCGGCAGGGCATTTGCTGCTGATAACCCCGCACGGCACACAAACGCTTCTGGCGGGCGATGTATTTGTGCTGGAGGGGTAAATTCGCGCTTGGGTTTGGCGCAAAAAGCTTGTAACCCATGCGCCATGAGCGAAAATGGATTGGTGTTCGCCCCCCTCGGTGGGCTTGGCGAAATTGGCATGAACATGGCCCTTTATGGTTTCGGCAAGGGCCGCAACCGCAAATGGCTGATGGTCGATTGTGGGGTTGCATTTGCAGGCGATGACCTGCCGGGCATTGACCTGATTTTACCCGATATTGCGTTTATCGACAAAATCCGGCCGCATCTGGTCGGGTTGGTGATCACCCATGCGCATGAAGACCATTACGGTGCGCTGGCGGATCTGGGGCCGCGTCTTGGGTGCAAGATCTATATGAGCCCCTTTGCCGCGCATCTGGCGGAGGTGCGCCGCTTGTCAGAGCCCGGTGCGCCGCGTCTGCCGATCGAGATCATCCCGCAAGCGGGGTTCCTGAGCCTTGGCCCGTTCGAGGTCGAAACCATTCCGGTGGCGCATTCCATTCCGGAAAGCATGGCCTTGGCCATCCGCACCCCCGCCGGGCTGATCGTGCATACCGGCGACTGGAAACTTGATGAAACCCCCGTTCTGGGGCTGCCAACCGATGAAGCGCGGTTGCGGCAACTGGGCGATGAAGGCGTTCTGGCCTTGATCAGTGATTCGACCAATATCACGCGTTCGGGCCGCTCCCCTTCCGAGCGGGATGTCGAGAAAAACCTGCGCGAGATCATTTTGAACGCCAAGGGCCGCGTGGCGGTGACCACCTTTGCCTCCAATCTTGCCCGCATCCGCTCGGTTGCAGAGGCGGCGCGGGAAGCAGGGCGGGAGGTTGTTCTGGTGGGGCGCGCCATGGACCGGGTGGTCCATGTTGCCAGTGAGCTTGACATGCTGGCAGGCCTACCCGCCTTCAAGGGGCCAGACCGCTTCAAAACGCTCGCGCGGGATAAATGCGTGCTGTTGCTGACCGGCTCGCAAGGCGAACAGCGCGCAGCGCTCGCACGCGTGGCAGAGGGGGAGCACCCCGATATCAGCCTGAGCGCTGGCGATATGGTGATTTTCTCTTCCCGCACCATTCCGGGCAATGAAAAAGCGGTTGGGCGGATTGTCAATAATCTGGCCAAAGCCGATATTGACATGCTGACCGACCGCGATGCCTTGGTCCATGTTTCCGGCCATCCAAGGCGCGATGAAATGACCGACCTTTACCGCTGGCTAAGGCCAAAAATTGCCATTCCGGCGCATGGGGAGGCGTTGCATCTGTCCATGCATTGCGCCTTTGCCCGCCAGATGGGGGTGGAGCAGGTTTTGCGGGTTTTCAATGGGGATCTGGTGGAATTGGCGCCGGGCGATGCACGGGTGATTGATAAAGTGCCCCATGGGCGCCTTTACAAGGATGGCACGCTGCTGGTCGGAGAAAATTCCCCGTCTTTGGCAGAGCGAAACAAGCTGGCTTCCGCCGGGGTGGTCAGTGTTGCCATGGCGCTGGATGCACGGGGCGGCCGGGGCGGCGAGGTGCTGGTGGAAACCATCGGCCTGCCTGCCTATGACGATGAGGGCGAAACACTGGTTGCCCATATCGAGGATATTGTCGATGAAACGCTCCAGACCCTGCCAAGGGGCAAAAAGCGCGATCCGCAAGCCATAAATCAAGCGCTTACCCGCGCTATCAAATCTGGCTTGCAGGTGATCTGGGGCAAGAAACCCGCAGTCATTGTGCAGATCGTTGAAATTTAGGACTATCAGGATACCATAGGGATCAGGATGCCATAGGGATCAGGATACCATAGGGATAAAGGGTCAGGGCATGATCGGACGGCTTAATCATGTGGCGATTGCGGTAAAGGATGTCGCCAGCGCCAGCGCGCGCTATCGCGATGCGCTGGGGGCGCAGGTTTCTGCTCCGCAAGACCTGCCGGAGCATGGGGTGCGGGTGGTGTTTGTCCATTTGCCCAATACCAAGATCGAATTTCTCGAACCGTTGGGCGCAACCTCGCCGATAGCCAAATTTCTGGAAAAAAACCCTGATGGCGGCATGCATCATCTGTGCTATGAGGTTGAGGATATTCTTGCCGCGCGCGATGCTTTGGTCGCTGCCGGGGCGCGGGTTTTGGGCGATGGCGTGCCGAAAATCGGGGCCCATGGCAAGCCGGTTTTGTTTTTGCACCCCAAGGATTTTCTGGGGACGCTAACCGAACTTGAACAGGTGTGAGATGCGTTGGACAAGCGCGTTTGCGATCTATTTTGTGCTGTGGTGGTTGAGCCTGTTTCTGGTTCTGCCGTTTGGCGTGCGCTCGCAACTTGAGGCCGGCAAGGTGGCGCCCGGCACAGACCCCGGTTCGCCCGCCAGGGTGCATATTGCGCGCGTCTTGCTGGGCACGAGCGTGCTTTCCGCTTTGTTGCTGGCGGCGTTTATCTGGCTTATCGTGCCGCTTCTGGTGTTCTGATGACCGGGCTCAACCGTAGTTCCGAAGGGCTGGACCCGCGCCGCAAGCGCTTGCTCTACCGGGCATGGCATCGCGGTACGCGCGAAATGGACCTGCTGATGGGGCGCTATGCCGAGGCCGTGATCGAAACGCTTGATGAAACCGCCCTGGCGCAATTCGAGGCTCTGGCGGACGCGCTGGATGCGGATCTGTTTTCGTGGATCGCCGAAGGGGTGCGCGTGCCGCCCGAACACGATCACGCGGTGTTTGCCGCGCTCAAAGCGTTCCACGATCACAAGAAGCCTGTCGATTTATGAGTTTGTTTGCGCCGCTTGTCCGCGCCGGTCTGGAGCATGCCTTGCGCCAACAAACCGGCTTCACCCTGTCCGGGGTTGCCGAAGGGGCGATTGCGCTGGCAGTGGCAGAACTGGCGCGCCTGCGGTTTGCGGCGCATGTTGAAGCCCCGGCTTTGGTGACTTTCGTTGCGCGCGATAGCGTGCGTCAAAGCACAATCGAGCAGAATTTAGCCGCGTTTGCACCGGAAATCGAGGTGCTCTCGCTCCCGGCCTGGGACGGCGTGCCCTATGACCGTGCCTCCCCGGATGCCAGCGTGCTCGCGCGGCGCATGGCAACTTTGGCACGGCTGGTGCGCACGCGTGGCGGCACGCGCCCGCGCGTGCTGGTCACCAGCGTTAATGCATATTTGCAGCGCCTGCCGCCTGCGGCGTTTGTCGCGCGGCAAAGCTTTGCGGCCGCACCGGGCCAGGCGCTGGATTTGAACAGCATCGCCCAATGGCTGGAGCAAAACGGCTACCAGCGTGGCCCAACCGTGCGCGATGTCGGCGAATACGCGGTGCGCGGCGGGATTGTCGATCTGTTTCCCTCCGGTTTTGCGGAACCGGTGCGGCTGGATTTTTTCGGCGATACGCTGGAATCCATCCGGGCGTTTGATCCTGAAACGCAGCGCTCCACCAGCCAGTTGCGCGCGCTCGAACTGGTGCCGGTGCGCGAATTCCAGCTGACCTCTGAGGCGATCCGAAGGTTTCGGCAAGGGTATCTCAATGCGTTTGGCGCCAATTTGCGCGGTGATACGCTTTATGAGCATATCAGCGAAGGGCGGCGGCATTTAGGTATGGAGCATTACCTGCCGCTGTTTCATGCCGGGCTCGATCGGCTGGATGCGTTTACGCAAGGCAGTGTGTTGGTGATCGATGCGCAGGCCGAAGCGGCTGCCGATAGCCGCCTTGCCCAGATCGCAGATTATCACGCCGCGCGGATGAGCGCCTTGGGCGAGCCCAATGCCGGCCCGCCCTGGCGCCCGCTTGCGCCCGATGCGCTGTATTGGAGCGCCAGTGAATGGGAAAACGCCCGTGCCGGGGCGGTGGTTTTCAGCCCGGCGGTGCAAACCGGGGAGGGGCTTAGCGCCCGCACGGCGCGCACGCGCGATTTTGCGCTTGAGCGCGCCAATCCGGAAGCCAATGTGTTCGAGGCGGCGGTGCTCTATGCCCAAAGCCTGATGGAGCAGGGCCTTGCGCCGGTTTTTTGCGCGGCCAATCCCGGCGCGCTCGATCGCTTAAGCGCGTTGCTGGCCGATCATGGCCTCCTCAAGACGCAAAATCTGGGCAATTTGCGCGATCTTGAAACCCTCAAGCCAGGGCAAGCGGGGCTGATGGTTGCCCCGCTTGATCAAGGCTTTGCAACCGATCGCTTTGCGCTGATCGCCGAAGCGGATCTGCTGGGGGAGCGGCTGGCGCGGCCGCGTAAATCGCATAAAAAAGCCTCGGATTTTATCTCTGAACTCACCAGCCTCAAGGCAGGCGATATTGTGGTGCATGTGGACCACGGCATTGCCCGCTTTATCGGCCTTAGCACCGTTACCGTAACCGGGGCGCCGCATGCCTGCCTGGAGTTGCATTATGCGGGCGGGGACAAGTTGTTTCTCCCGGTCGAGAATATCGAGTTGCTCACCCGCTATGGTGCCGAAGACAGCGAGGCAACGCTCGATAAATTGGGCGGCGCGGGCTGGCAGGCCCGCAAGGCGCGGCTCAAGCAGCGCATCCGCGATATGGCGCGCGCGCTCATCAAGATCGCCGCCGCGCGTTTAACGCGTGAAGCGCCGCGTCTGGTTGCCCCCGATCACGCCTATGAGGAATTTGTCGCCCGCTTTGCCTTCGATGAAACCGAGGACCAGCAGGGCGCGATCGATTCGGTGCTCGATGACCTGGCTTCCGGCCGCCCCATGGATCGTCTGATTTGCGGCGATGTCGGGTTTGGCAAGACCGAAGTGGCGTTGCGCGCCGCATTCGTTGCCGCCATGGCGGGCAAGCAGGTCGCGGTGGTGGTACCCACCACCTTGCTGGCGCGCCAGCATTACAAAACCTTTTTGGCGCGTTTTGCGGGGTTGCCGCTGCGGATTGCGCAAATCTCCCGGCTGGTGAGCGCTGCCGACCAGAAGCGTATCCGCGAAGAACTGGCGCGCGGGGCGGTTGATATTGTGGTTGGCACGCATGCGCTTTTGGGCAAGCAGGTCGCCTTCAAGGATCTGGCTTTGGTGATTATCGATGAAGAGCAGCATTTCGGCGTGGCGCATAAGGAACGGCTGAAAGCCCTGCGCGCCGAAGTGCATGTGCTCACCCTTTCGGCCACCCCCATTCCGCGGACGCTGCAACTGGCCATGACCGGCGTGCGCGATCTTTCGATCATTGCAACCCCGCCGGTGGACCGGTTGGCGGTGCGCTCGTCGTTCACCCCGTTTGATCCGCTGGTGATAAGGGAGGCGTTGCTGCGCGAGCGGTATCGGGGCGGGCAATCGTTTTATGTTGTGCCCCGCATCGAGGATCTGGCGGAGATCACCGCATTTTTGCACACCAACGTGCCGGAAATTCGCTTCGGAATTGGCCATGGGCAGATGGCTTCGAGCGAGCTTGAACAGGTGATGAGCGATTTCTACGATGCCAAATTCGATGTGTTGCTTTCCACCACGATTGTCGAATCCGGGCTCGATATTCCCAGCGCCAACACGTTGATCATCCACCGCGCCGACCGCTTCGGCCTTGGCGCGCTCTACCAGTTGCGCGGGCGCGTGGGGCGGGCCAAAACGCGCGCCTACGCGCTGTTTACGCTGCCGCTCAACAAAACGCTCACCGCCAATGCCGAAAAGCGGCTTGGCGTGCTGCAATCGCTCGATAGCCTGGGGGCAGGCTTTCAGCTCGCCAGCCATGATCTCGATATTCGCGGTGCCGGGAACCTGCTGGGCGAAGAGCAATCGGGCCATGTGCGCGAGGTTGGCTATGAGCTTTACCAGCAAATGCTGGAGGAGGCGGTCAATGCGCTCAAAGCGGGGCAGGAACTCCCCGATGAAGAGCCATGGTCGCCGACCATCTCGCTGGGCACGCCGGTGCTCATTCCAGAGGATTACGTCACCGATCTTGATGTGCGGATGGGGCTTTACCGGCGGTTGGCGCATCTGGAGGACGAAGCGGAAATCGAGGCCTTTACCGCCGAAATGGCCGATCGCTTTGGGCCGTTGCCGCCGGAAATCGGGCAATTGATGCAGGTGGTTTCGATCAAGCTTTTGTGCCGCAGAGCGCATATCGAGCGTGTGGATGCCGGGCCGAAGGGGATCACGCTCGCCTTCCGCGATAATGCCTTTGCCAACCCGGCGGGGCTGGTGGCCTATGTGAGCGAGAAAGGCCCGACCGCCAAGGTCCGCCTGGATATGCGGGTGGTGTTTGCCGGGGCTTTTGAAAAACTGGGCATCCGTGTTAAGGCTACGCGCGCCCTGCTGGGCGATATCGTGGCGATTGCCGAAAAGCAAAGAAAGCGATGATTTTATGTTTTTCAATGGGATAGTTTTTGTTTTTTAGGTTTATTATTTCCTGATAATACATTTTAAGGATTAACATCAGAATTTATCATAAAAATGCCCTGAAAGCCGCATTTTTAATAAAATTCACAAGGGGGAATCGTGAGTTTTACTTGCGTTTTTTTGTGTTCCCTGCTATCTGTCGGGCAAGTAAAATAAGTAATCAAAACAAGGTGGCGACAATCCAGCCTTCCTTCTTTTCGGTATTTGTCTGGGGCGCAGAGCGCTTGCTTCGTTGGTTTTCAGGGTGCTTTTGAGCATCGGTTTAGACACAGAAAAGGAATAAAACATGGCACGGCTTGATGAACTTATTCGTTCGGTTGCAAAACTGCCCAACGTATCTAAGGTTGGCGAACTGGTGAACACCCCTATGGATGACATGCGGGCGGATGCCAATGCTTTGGTGAAGCACCTGTCTAATATGGACCCCGAAGGGGCGGGGCATGATTATCGTAGCGGTTTCGGCAAATTTGATTTGAAAACCGGCACCGATGCCGCAGATACCTTGAGTGTGGATGCAACCTCCACCAAAAAGACCCTCTTGTTGGGCCTTGGCGGCGATGATGCCCTGACCGGCGGCACCAATGCCGACACATTGGATGGCGGCAGCGGCAATGACACCATGACCGGCGGGGCGGGCAGCGATTTTTATTTCGTCGATTCGGCAGGGGATTCCGTGGTGGAAGCCGCCGATAGCGGCAAGAGCGATACCGTTGTCACCAGTCTTGCCAGCTATACCCTGACCGATAACGTCGAAAACCTGTTCGCGCAGCTCTTTGGCCACAAGAAAAGCGGCGTGGAGACAATCACCATGCGCACCGATGCCTTTGAAGGCAAGGGCAATGCGCTCGATAATCATATCCTCGGGGCGAAAGGCGCGGATTCGTTGTGGGGCTTTGCCGGCAATGATCGCCTGGATGCGGCCGAGGGCAATGACCTGCTCGATGGCGGCGCGGGCAAGGACCAGCTGAGTGGCGGCGCAGGTAACGATACCCTGATCGGCGGCGCGGGCGATGACTGGCTTTTTGGTAGCTCTGGCACCGATTACGCCGTGTTTGAAGGCAATAGCGCCGATTATAGCATCACTAAAACCTATTATGGCTATACCGTTACCAGCACAGCGGACGGTGTTGACATGCTGCGCAGCATTGAATTTGCGCAGTTCAATGGCGATAACGTAACGGTGGATTTTTCCACCTTCGTGTGATGGATACGGCTTTATGGGTTTTGCCCAAACTTCCTGAAAAGGCGCGCTTCGGTGCGCCTTTTTTATGCTGTATTTTCAGGGCTCCCTGCGGGCGGGGCGGTCTGTTATGGGGGTTATGGCGCTCCCCCTCCGCGCCAAGCTTTGTTTTGCAGGATATGGCCGATAATTTAACGGGATAAGCGCGGGTTTTGTGGCTTTTAAATAGGAAAATGCGGCAAGATCGGCTAGAATCACGGCTAAGATTCGTGTTGATTTCCGGTAGGTTCCCTTGAGCGACGATATTTCCCCCCCGCCTGCATCCACGCCCCCGGCTTCCGCTGACGGCTCTGATATCCGCCCCATTTCCATTGTCGAGGAAATGAAGCGCTCGTATCTCGATTACGCGATGAGCGTGATCGTCTCGCGCGCCTTGCCGGATGTGCGCGATGGGCTCAAGCCCGTGCACCGGCGGATTTTGTTCTCGATGCACGAAACCGGCTACACGCCGGATAAACCGTATAAAAAATCCGCGCGCGTGACCGGCGATACGATGGGTAAATACCATCCGCATGGCAATCTGGCGATTTATGACGCGCTGGTGCGTATGGCGCAGGAATTTTCGCTGCGCGTACCGCTGATCGACGGGCAGGGCAATTTCGGCTCGGTCGATGGTGATCCCCCGGCGGCGGAGCGCTATACCGAGGTGCGCCTTGCCAAGCCTGCGCTGTTCCTGCTCCATGATCTTGAAGAAGACACCGTTGATTTCACCCAGAATTATTCCGGTGAATTCGATGAACCCACCGTTCTGCCCGCGCGCTTCCCCAATCTGCTCGTCAATGGGGCCGGGGGCATCGCGGTGGGGATGGCGACCAACATTCCCCCGCATAATCTTGGGGAAGTGATCGATGCCGCCATGGCCTTGATTGCCGCGCCCGACCTGACGATCGAGGATTTGCTTGCCATTGTGCCGGGGCCGGATTTTCCGACCGGCGGGCTTATTTTGGGGCGTGGGGGTATCCGCTCTGCGTCTCATACCGGGCGTGGCTCGGTGATCATGCGTGCCAAAGCGACGATCGAGGAGATCCGCAAGGACCGCGAAGCGATTATTGTTACGGAAATTCCCTATCAGGTGAACAAGGCGCATCTGATCGAGCGCATTGCCGAATTGGTGCGCGAAAAGCGTCTTGAAGGCATTTCGGACCTTCGCGATGAAAGCGACCGCCAGGGCATGCGCATCGTAATCGAACTCAAACGCGATGCGGTGGGCGAGATTGTCCTCAACCAGCTTTACCGCCACACAGCGCTGCAAAGCTCGTTCGGCTGTAACATGATCGCGCTCAACGGCGGCCGGCGGCCGGAAATGATGACCCTGCGCGATATGCTGGTCGCCTTCCTCGATTTCCGGGAGGAAGTGGTGTCGCGCCGCACGCGGTTCCGCCTCAACAAGGCGCGGGATCGGGCGCATGTTTTGGTCGGGCTGGCGATTGCGGTTGCCAATATCGATGAAGTGATCCGCCTCATCCGGGCAAGTGCCGATGCCGCCAGCGCGCGCGAAGCCTTGATGATCCGCCATTGGCCCGCGCGCTCGGTGGAATCGTTGCTGTTGCTGATCGATGATCCGCGCCATAAAATCGCGGAAGACGGCACGTATCGCCTCTCGGAGCGGCAGGCGAGCGCTATTCTGGATCTGCGCTTGCAGCGCCTCACCGCGCTTGGCCGCGATGAAATTGCCGAAGAGCTTGAAAAGCTTGCCGCAGAGATCCGCGATTATCTCGATATTTTAGGCTCGCGCGCGCGGATTTTGGGCATTATCCACGCCGAATTGCAGGAAATCCGCGCCGCTTTTGCTACCCCGCGCCGCACGCAGATTATCGAAGCCGATGGGGATTTCGAGGATGAAGACCTGATCGCGCGCGAGGAGATGGTCGTCACGTTTTCGCATTCCGGCTATATCAAGCGCGTGCCGCTTTCCACCTACCGCGCGCAAAAACGCGGCGGCAAGGGCCGCTCTGGCATGAACACCCGCGAAGAGGATTTCGTCTCGCGGCTGTTTGTTGCTTCCACCCACACGCCGATCCTGTTTTTCTCCTCCGCCGGGCAGGTCTATAAGGAGAAGGTCTGGCGCCTGCCGATCGCGCCGCCCAATGGCCGTGGCAAGGCGCTGGTGAATATGCTCCCGCTCTCGCCCGGTGAACGCATCACCTCGATCTTGCCGCTGCCGGAAGACGAGGCGGCATGGGAGGCGCTGGATGTCATGTTCGCCACCCGCTCGGGCAATGTGCGGCGCAACAAGCTCTCGGATTTCGTGCAGGTCAATCGCAACGGCAAAATCGCCATGAAACTCGATGAGGGCGACCAGATCGTCGAGGTCGCGACCTGCTCGGAAAGCGATAACGTGCTGCTTACGACCGCGCAGGGGCAATGCATCCGCTTCAACGTGGAGGAAGTGCGCGTGTTCAAGGGCCGCGATTCCACCGGCGTGCGCGGGATTAATCTGGGGGCGGGCGATTGCGTGATCGCACTCACCATTCTCAACCATGTTGAAGCCAGCGCGGAAGAACGCGGGGCGTATCTCAAGATGCGGCGGGCCATGAATGGCGAAACCGGCACAGCCGAACCTGGGTTGGAAGAGGGCGAAGAGAGCGCAGAGGCAACCCTTGCCCTGAGCGCCGAGCGCTATTCCGAGCTGGGGGCGCGCGAGCAATTTGTGCTCACCTTGTCCGAAAACGGCTATGGCAAGCGCACGTCGTCTTATGAATACCGCACCACCGGGCGCGGCGGCAAAGGCATTGTGGCCATGGCGGTCAATGCGCGCAACGGTAATTTGATCTCGTCGTTTCCAGTGGAGGAGAGCGATCAGATCATGCTGGTCACCGATGGCGGGCAGCTTATCCGCTGCCCGGTCCATGGCATTCGCGTCGCCGGACGCTCCACGCAAGGCGTGATCGTCATCAACACGCCGGAGGGCGAAAAGGTTGTCTCGGTCGAGCGCATCTCCGAACCGGAAGGGGAGGGCCCCGAAAGCGAGGGCGAGGGGGCGAGCGAAGCGTAATCGTTCGCCTCAACAAAGCTCAAGACAGATATATGGGTGGGCAAGGGGGCTGTGATTCCCCCCTTGCCGCCTCACACGATCGCGCGCCAACGTGCGGCGTTGGTTTGCAGGTCATGGTTGCGCAGGGCAAAATCGTTCATCGCATTAGCAAGGCGCAGATATTCCGCGCGATCGAATTT
>CAZGKS010000005.1:11491-22193 GCA_964526275.1 uncultured Methylobacterium sp.
CGTTTCCATTTGGGCGACGTCTTGCTGTGATTGCAATAATTCGATCCCCTCGCCATCGGTGAGAGATTTGTTGCTCAACCCACGCGCCAAGCTTTCGAGTTGCTGGGCTTGGCGGCCATCGACAGGTTTGGCATCGACATAGCTTGCGGCCAGGGCTTTGCCGCGATCGTTGCGGGAGAGATCATAGAGCGCAATTTCTACTGAATTGAGCGCGGTGGACAGGGCGACGTTGTCCTGCCAGTCGATCCGCGTATCCGCGCTCAATTTTGCTTCTAGCGCATCGGCATCGGCCATGCTTTGCCGGATTTTCTCAACCTCCTTGGTCGTCAGGGCCCCCAGCTTGGTGTAGCTGTCGAGCTGTTTGGCCAAAGCGGCTTGCCGCTGGTTGATCTGGTCGGCATAGGTTTTCTCGGTCAGGTTGATCCCTTCGTCATTGCGGCGCAACCGCTCAACCTTGTCGGCCTCCTTGCGCAACTGGTCGAGCATCTGCTTTTGCTCGGCGGCGGTGAGTTTGCCATCGCTGGCGCGTAAGCTTGTCTCCATAACATCCAGATCATCCTGACGGGCGAGCAGGGATTTGGCTTCTTTTGCGGTCAGCGACCCGTCCTTGATGCCTGCGGCAATGCGCGCGCGCAGATTTGCTTGCACGCTATCGAGTTCCTTGCCCTCGATAGCCGCCGCGCTGTTCAAATCCGCCCCTTGGGCGTTGGTAGTCAATTGCTTGATCTCGGTTTGGGCCTTTGCCTGTTGATCGGCAAGGGCACCAAGCTGTTGCTGGGTTAGCCCGCTCGCAACGGCCTGTGCGGCATAGGCCGCGATCCCTTGCTGGGTTGTGAGCGCGCGGATCCCTTCCCTGAAGGTGAAAGAACGATCATACAGCGCGCTCGCAATCGCTTCGCGCTGGGAAAACGCAGCCGCGTTGATCTCTGCCGCGCTGGGGGAGGGGGGCGCTGCGGGGGCAGGGGCAGGCTGTGTCGGCACCAAAGTCTGGGGCGGGTTGGTTGGAGTTCGCGCCGGAGCCTTTTGCGCTGCGGGCGCGGCATTGGCTTGCGGCGCAGGCGCAGAATTGGCTTGCGCGCTAGGCGCGGCATGGACGGCATTGAGCGCACTGGGCGTCTTGAGCGTCAAGATGCGGGCGGTGGGGGTCGGGCGAACAAGAAGTGAAGTTGTCGGCATTGTGTCCTCGTGCAGGTCCATTCGATGCAGCGAAGTTTTGCCAACAATGCATTGGTGTGTTTGAAAATAACTCGTTCAAATTTTATCGATCTATGGATATAAAATACGCAAGTATAATGTTTGTCAGCTTTATAGAAAAGAAAGTCTTGATACCAAGAAAGGTCTTTGGAATATTGGCCACATGGACATTGGCGTTAGAAATCTGGAAAACTACCTGTGTAGGCTCATTTTCAGAACAACAACCAAGAGTTGCAATTATCATTACTTGATTTGCAGCTTGTGGTAAAAACGAGTTGCAAAAACATACTTCAAGTTGCATTATTCAACCCAAAATAGAATTTATGACATAAGCCAAGCCGGGATCGACCCTCCCGGCCTTGCGGAGGATCGCCAGGGTCAGGACTCCTTATCATGGAGGTTTGGCGTGATTTTGGCGTACAAAAGGACAGGAAAAGCCAGAAAAACGTGCCCCATGGCACGGTTGAGGGGGGGAGCGTATCCGTTTGCCGCCAAAATTGCGTCCGGAGGATCGCGGGAAAACAAAAAACGCCCTGTCCACTTGTAAAAAAATGGATTTGTAAAAGAACGCGTTTTTACACCGGGCTATTTGCCGGTTCAAGCGTGCCATGCACGCAGTGTCCGGCAACCAGCGTTGCGCGCGCGCGCGCCTCAAACCGCTGGCCATCATAGGGCGTATTCTTGCACAGCGAGAGCAGGGCGTTGGCATCCAGCTGCCAGGTTGCGGCCATATCTACCAGCGCAAGATCGGCACGCATACCGGGGGTGAGGCGGCCATTGCCGGTGCCTGCGATGGAGCCAGTGCCGCTTGCGCCTTCCAGTTGCAGCATCCGGGCGGGGGCGGCGCTGAGCGCATCGAGCGTGCGGGCCAGCGGAAGCGCGCCGGAGGCCACCAGCCGCATCGCGACGGGGAGCAAGGTTTCCACCCCCACAGCCCCCGGTGCGCATTCCAGAAAGGTCTGGCGCTTGGTTTCGACATCCTGCGGGTTGTGATCGGAGACGAGGATATCGATCACGCCGGTGCGGACGCCTTCGAGCAAGGCGAGGCGATCGGTTTCGCTGCGCAAGGGCGGGCGCAGCTTGAGGAAGGTGCGGTATTCGCCAATATCGAGCGTATTAAGGGCAAGATGGTGGATCGATACCCCCGCCGTTACCGGCAAGCCGTTATCTTTGGCGCGGCGAACAAGCTCGACGCTGTGCGCGCAAGAGAGCAGGGCGGCGTGGTAGCGGGCCCCGGTCATGGCGACCAGCCGCAAATCCCGCTCCAGCAAGATCTCCTCTGCGCCAGCGGGAATGCCGGGCAGGCCGAGGCGCGTGGCAAATTCGCCTTCCGCCATCACGCCTTCCCCCGCCAGGTTGGTGTCTTCGGGATGGTGCATAACCGGCAGATCAAAATGGCGGGCATAGGTGAGCGTGCGCCGCATCACTTGCGCGTTCATGACCGTGCGATCGCCATCACTGAGCGCGATGGCACCAGCTTCCTTGAGCAGGCCGATCTCGCTCATCTCGCGGCCAAGACAGCCTTTGGTCAGCGCGGCCGCCGGATAGATATGCACCAAGGCGGTTTGCCGGGCCCGGCTTAACAGAAAATCGAGCATGGCGGGATCGTCGATCACCGGCTGTGTGTTGGGCTGCGGGATCAGCGTGGTCACCCCGCCCGCGGCGGCGGCCTGGCTGATCGAGCGCAAGGTTTCGCGGTGCTCTTCGCCTGGCTCACCGATAAAAACCCGCGCATCCACCAGACCGGGAATAATCAACGCGCCAAGCGCGTTATGGGCGAGCGCCTGCGTGCCGCCGCTGCCCGCTTGGCGCAGATGGGGCCCCGCATCCAGCAGGGTTGCGCCTTCAATCAGCACACCGCCCGGTTCCACCAGCCCGGTGGCGCCCACCAATTGGGCATTGAACAGATGGTGTCTGGATGCGTTAGCCTTGGCGAGATCAGCGGTCATCGTATTCCCTCTGGCGGTTTTCCCGCAAGCGCGCGATGCTTGCACCCAAACCATAGCCGATCAGCAACAGGGCGATCAAAGCGGGCAGGAAGCTGGCAGCTTGCAGCATCACGTCCATGGAAAAGAATTTCTGCCCCACGCGCTCGGGCATGTTATCGGCAAAATAAGCGGCGATAGCGACCCCGATAATCAGCACCAACCCGAACAGGCGCATGACCCCAAACGCAAACGCCATCAGCATGGCCGCAACGCCCAAGGGGGTTGCAAGCCGCTGCAAGGCCTCGGTTGTGGCGACATAAACGGGCAGCCAGCCGCCGCGCTCCGAGAGCAGCAGCGCGCTCATAATTTCGATGGCCAAAGCCGTAACAAGCGGCGCGGCCAGAAAAAACCGTCGGCTTCTGGCATAAGGATCCCCGGCAAGCCACACCCAAAGCAGGGTGATAACCGCCAAACCCCAACGCCAGAGCGGCGCCTGGAGCACATTGAGCACTAAATCCGCGAAGGGGGCGATCAGCAGGTTCATGCAAGTGGCCCCGCCTTGAGTGGCCCCGCAGGAACACGTTGCCCCGCCTCAAGAGGTGGCCCCGCCTTAAGGGGCGCACCATGCGGTTCCGCCACTGGCTTTGGCAGGGCCGCTTCCGGCAGATCATTGCGGCGGTTGCCCACCAACGCTTCGAGCACGGCCATGCGGACGGCAACGCCCATTTCCACTTGTTCGCGGATCAGGCTTTGCGCGCCATCGGCGACATCGGTGGCGATCTCGACCCCTCTATTCATCGGGCCGGGATGCATCACCAGCGCATCGGGCTTGGCATAGGCCAGCTTTGCGCGGTCGAGGCCGTAAAAATGGAAATATTCCTGGACGCTGGGCACAAAAGAGCCGTTCATGCGCTCGCGTTGCAGGCGCAGCATCATGACAATATCCGCCCCTTCCAGCGCGCGGCGCATATCGGTAAAGACTTCCGCGCCCATCCGCTCGATCCCGGCGGGCAGCAAGGTCGGCGGCGCGCATAGCCGCACCCGCGCGCCCAGCAGTTGCAGGCATAACAGGTTGGAGCGCGCCACGCGGGAATGGAGGATATCCCCGCAAATCACGATTGTCAGCCCTTCGATCCGGCCTTTGTTGCGCAAAATGGTAAGGGCATCGAGGAGAGCCTGCGTGGGGTGCTCATGGGCGCCGTCCCCGGCATTGATCACCGCGCAATCGACTTTGCGCGCGAGCAGATGCACGGCCCCGGCGGCATGGTGCCGCACCACGATCACATCGGGCCGCATCGCGTTGAGGGTCATGGCGGTATCGATCAGGGTTTCGCCTTTTTTGACCGATGAATTGGCCACCGACATATTCATGACATCCGCCCCAAGGCGTTTGCCCGCCAGCTCAAACGACGATTGCGTGCGCGTGGAAGCTTCAAAGAACAGGTTGATCTGCGTGCGGCCGCGCAGCACGGTTTTTTTCTTCTCGATCTGGCGGGAGACCTCCACGGCCTCCTGCCCGAGCAGGAGCAACCCCTCGATCTGTTGGCGGGACAGGCCCTCAATGCCCAGCAGATGCCGGATGCCGGAGAGAGAGGCTTGAGGGGAATGCGCGGGCGCAAAAGAAAAGGTGTGCATAAGGCCCTTCGATACGCGCCTATGCGCCATTGGACAAGCGGATGCTTTTGCTTGTGCACATGAATCGGGCAAAAAATTGCGCCGGCCTATCGCGCGGCCAGATTTCACGGGTGTTCGCGGATTAAAGGGGGGGGCGCTTGGGAATTCACTTGCGCGCATGGGACAACATGCTTAACCTACAAGAAACGTTGGCGCGCGTTGCGTCTTGCAATAAATTCTTGGTCAAAAACCAGGAAACAAAAACTAGGAAACAGGAGAATTCCAATGACCAAAAATATGGGAATGGTGGACCGCGTTATCCGGGCGGTTATCGGGGCCTTGTTTCTAGCTTGGGCGTTTGGCAAGATCGGGCCGGTGACCAGCTATAGCTGGATTGGCTGGGTGCTTGGCCTGTTGATGCTCGGAACATCGGCGATGGGCATGTGCCCGCCCTATAAATTGCTCGGCATCAATACATGCGGCCTGCCCCGCGACACCAAGCAGGGCTGACCCATGGCTATGGCGGCAGAGGAAATCGAGCGTATGATCAAGGCCGCCTTGCCAGACGCCCAGGTGGAAATCCGTGATCTGGCAGGGGACGGCGATCATTATGCCGCGACCATCATCTCGCCGTCCTTTGCCGGGATGAGCCGGGTCAAGCAACACCAGAAGGTCTATGCCGCGCTGGAAGGGCGCATGGGCGGCGTGCTCCACGCGCTCGCCCTCACCACCCGCGCGCCATAGGCGCGTGTGCGTTTATAAGGCGTGTGGGATACCCCCCTTGTATTCTTGCGGCGTGAGCGCCATTATGGTTGGCAGCAAAAAGCGGCGCGCCGCATCGGACAAAACAAGGGCAGGAGAAATATCATGAGCCAGATCAACGATTTTATCGCTGCCGAAGTTACCGGCAATGATGTCGTGCTGTTCATGAAGGGGACACCGCAATTTCCCATGTGCGGTTTTTCCGGGCAGATCGTGCAAATTCTCGATTATGTGGGCGCGCCCTACAAAGCGCATAATGTGCTCGATAACGCCGATTTGCGCCAAGGAATCAAGGATTATTCCGATTGGCCGACCATCCCGCAGCTTTATGTGAAGGGCGAATTTGTCGGTGGCTGCGATATTGTCCGCGAGATGTTTCAATCCGGCGAATTGACGCAACTTCTCAAAGATAACGGGGTCGCGCTCGCCAAGGCTTCCTAAGGGGCTAAGGCGTACAGCGCTTGATTTGCCTGCGGCGCTTGGGGTGCCTGCGGCGCTTGGGGTGCCCGCAGCCTTGCCTTATACGCGCGATGTGCCGCGTATAAAAAATCGGTTTCCCTTTTGAGTCGCTTGCGCTAAACGCTGCACAGATCGTTTGAGGGCTGGGCTTTTCAGCCAATTACTTCCAAGGGGACTTTCATGAGCGTACAGCGCACTTTTTCGATTATCAAACCCGATGCGACCGAACGCAACCTCACCGGTGCGGTCAATGCGGTCATTGAAGGCGCGGGGCTGCGGATTGTGGCGCAAAAGCGCATCTGGATGTCCCGGCGGGAAGCGGAATCGTTTTATGGTGTGCATCGCGAGCGCCCGTTTTTCGGCGAGCTGGTTGACTTTATGACCTCCGGCCCCGTGGTCGTGCAGGTTCTGGAAGGCGCGAATGCGGTTGCCCGCTACCGTGAAGTGATGGGCGCAACCAACCCGGCTAATGCCGCGGAAGGCACGATCCGCAAGAAATTCGCCCGCTCGATCGGCGAGAACTCGGTGCATGGCTCTGATTCGCCAGAAAATGCCGCGATTGAAATCGCGCAGTTTTTCTCCGGCAACGAGATTGTCGGCTAACAGGACAAGCGCGCGTGGGGGCACGGGGCGTGTGTGCGCCCTGAAGCGCCTTACAGCATTTTGCGTTTGCTGGGATCAACCAGCGCAAAAAGATGTTCTTCCGCAAAGAAATAGACGCAGGATAGGGTTTTATCAAAACACACCCTGCTTCAGCCATTTTGGCACGTTAGCAATACGTTAACCGCCCTCCGTGAAAGCGCGCTTCGTGTGCGCTTTTTTATTGCCCAATGGCCGCGCTTTGGGCATGTTTTCTGCTCTATTATGGCAGGATGTGGCAAGCGCGCTTATGGGCGCAGAGCGGGTTGGAGTGAGCCGGATGCGATTTTCGCGATACCGCCTCGGCATGCGCGGGCTCGGCATGCGCGGGATGGCGCGGGTTTTGGTGCCCGCCCTTGGGCTCCTTGCTGCCCCTGGCTATGGGGCGGCGATGGAATTTTCCACCGTGCCGATTTCCAACCATTGCGTTGCGCAAGATTGCCCGCGCGTCTTGGTGGCCAATGGCGAATTGACAGCCCATGCCGACCGGCGGTTGCGGGATTTTCTGGCGGAGCAGGGGCGCGTGCCGGGCTTGCATGCCATGATGTTTTTGTCCTCGCCGGGGGGCAATGTGGAAACCGCACTGAAAATCGGCAAGATCTTGCGCGATGGCGGCGTGGCGGTGGTGATCGGCAAACCTGGCCTGGCAGGGCAGGGGGAGGGACGCGGGCGCAAGGCGACCTTGGCGGTAACCCCCGGCAATTGCGCCTCCGCATGCGTTTATACCTTGATGGGCGCGCGCAAACGCATTGTTCCGGAAGGGGCGCGCATTGGCGTGCATCGGATGTCGGCGCGGGTACATTTACCGAATGGTGACAGCCTTTCTGGCGGGGGAAACCGGGTTTTCGCAGGGGAGGCGGAGTTGCATGCCTTGCGCGAATATACCGCCTTTATGGGCGGCTCGCAGGCGCTGATCTCGCTGGCGGAATCGACGCCGCATGACACATTGCGGTTTCTAACCCCGGCGGAATTACGCAAGTTCCGGCTTGCAACCGCTTCCCGCTAGAGCGTTTCCAGCGAAGACTGAATCACCCGAAACGCTCTATCTCTTTGTTCTAACGCAATTCCGGACGCGAAACCGGTTCCAACGATCGCTGGAATTGCTCTAGGGTCAGGACCCATTAAACATGGAAGGTTGGTCGCATCGAAAAAGAAAGAATATCCCTTATTTTACAAGTTTATAGGGCGTTTTTTCTTTCCTTTTCTCGCAATCCTCCGGACGCGATTTTGGCGGCAAACGGATACGTCAAACCCCTCAACCGTGCCATGGGGCACGCTTTTCGGGCTTTTCCTGTCCTTTTGCTCACCAAAATCACGCCAACAATCCACGATAATGGGTCCTGACCCTAGGGCGAGACGTGTTTAAACGGAAAGACATCTCGCTCTTATAACGTGTAAAAACAATACATTAAAGCTTCTGATCTGATCCAGTTCTATCGGAAAAAGGCTCTGCAAGCAAAAACGCGATAGAGCGTTTTCAAGTGAAGTGGATGCTGCGCCGCAGCGCCTGCATTACCGCGCTCCGGTTTTCTCGCGCTGCATGTGCGTGTGCGTTCCGCATTATCACCCCCCTTTTTGCCAAAACCATTGCGTAGCAAGGCGTTAACTCGGCTAGGCTATTATGCGCAGATCTGTGATCATTTAGGAATTTTACCCATGAAGGCCAGCCGCCGCAAACCCAGTTTTTCCGGGAAGATCAAACAGCCCGCGCAACAGAATTTACGTCGCAATGCCGCCAATGCGGCGCTTGCGCGCGCGGAAGGCTTTATAAAAGCGGGGAATGTTGAGGGCGCCTTGGGGGCGTTTGATGAAGCGATCCGGCTGGGGCTGGACGCGCGCCAAGTTCTCTACCGCAAGGGGGCGTGTTTATCGGCTGCCAAGCGCTTTGCGGCGGCTCTCGATGTGCTGCTTCCGCTTTATGGAACATCTGGCAACGATTACAATATCGCCAATCTGATCGGGGTGACGTATCGGCGCAACAATGAGCCGCTCAAGGCGATCGAATGGCTGGAACGGTGCACGCAACAAGCGCCGGAAGTGCCAACGGCTTGGCAAAATCTGGGGAATGCCTATGATTTCGTGGGCAATATGCCGCAGGCGATCCATGCCTACGAGCAATTGGTGAAGCTGTTGCCGGATAGCGTGGAGGCAAACCGCTCGCTGGGGCGGCAGCATTATATGGCCGGCGATGACCACCTTGCCGTTGTATCGCTTGAAAAAGCCTATGCGCTGGAGCCAAGTGTCAATACGCTGGTTCTGCTGGTGCAGGTTCTCACGCGTTTAGGGCGCGGCGATGAAGCGCTCAACTTAATTGAAACGAGCCCGCATCGCAACGCCCGCGATATCCAGATCGCGCTGGGCTGGTATTATTCGCGCAAGGGGGAAACGCAAAAAGCGATCGATGTCATGCTTGAAATCATCCAGCAGGATGAAGGCAATCTGCACGCCAATTTGCAATTGGCCAATCTCTACGGGGATGGCGATCGTGAAAACGCCGATAAAGCCCTGTTCCGTGCGGTTAAAGGCCATCCGGAGAGTTGGGAGGCCTTGGATCGGTTGATCGGAGGGTTGATCCGCTCGCGCTACGGCAAGGAGGGCGACCATATCGAGGCGGCCTACAAGGCCTCCATTGAGTTTATCGATCGGTTCCCGCTGCAAATTCCGCGCGCCGCCCGGGCGCTGCGCACCGTGTTCATGCGGGTGCTGGACCTGCCCCGCATGGCAAAAACCGGGGATATCAAGGAACTGATGAAGCTGTGGCTCATCGAGCGGCGGCATGCCTCGGTGCATTATGAGCTTGGGCAGATGAAAACGCTGCAAGACCGGATCGATATGGTGGAATGGCACCGCGAATGGGGCCGCAAGGCTTCTGAGAAAATCACGCCCGTGAATGTCCCCCCTGCGCCTGCGCTGCATTTGGGCCGCAAGTTGCGGATCGGGTTTTTGTCGTCGGATTTGCGCCACCATCCTATCACGTATTTCGCGCTGCCTCTGCTCGAAGGCTACGATAAGGACAAGGTGGAGGTGTATTGCTATTCCTTTTATGAGGGCAAGCAGAGCCCGATGCAAAAGGAGATCGAGAGCAAGACCAATTTCCGCTGGTGGCCACGCCAACCCAATGATTTCGTCGCAGAAAACATCGCCAAAGACAGCCTCGACATGTTGTTTGAACTAGGCGGCTCGACCGCCATGAACAAGCTGGAGGTGATGGCGTATCGGCCCGCGCGGCTGGGGGCAAGCTGGCTGGGATACCCGCATTCGGCGGGGCTGGAGCAGATCGATTACATTCTGGTTGACCCCTATATCAAGCCGCCACGGCCAGAACTGCTGATCGAGAAACCCTTTGAAATGCCAGAAAGCTGGGTGTGCCTTAGCCGCATGTTCACCGGCGCGCCGATCGAGGAAGGCTTGCCGGAAGACCGGCGGGGCTATCTCACCTTTGGCACCGCCAACAACCCGTATAAATATTCGGATCTGTGCCTCGATTTATGGGCGGCGGTGCTGCGCTCCGTGCCCAATTCGCGGTTCTTGTTCGTGCGGCCGGAAGCCTCCTGCCCAAGCTTCATCGCCAATGCGCGGGCGGTTTTTGCGGCCCGCAACGTCGATCCGGCGCGGATCGAGTTTATCGGCGTGCGCGGTGCGCATATGCAGCACTATAACAAGATGGATATTTCGCTCGATACCGCGCCCCATGTCGGGGGCACGACCACCTGCGAATCGCTGTGGATGTGCGTCCCCACCATTACCCTGGCAGGCCCCGGATTTTACGAGCGTTTATCGTATTCCAATATCGCCAATGCCGGCTTGAAAGATGTATGCGTGGCCTTCAACCCCAAGCAATATGTCGAAAAAGCAACCGCTTTGGCGCAAGATAAGGCGCTGCGGGCCAAGTTGCGCCCCAATATGCGCCAGATGATCCAGAACAATCCGCTGGGGCAGCCAACCCGCTTCACGCAGAATTTCTATGCGCTCGCCCATAAAATCGCTTCGCAATAAGCGGGGGCCGGATTCGGAGGAAGAAATTTTGCCCGGATCTTTGATGGAATACCAAAGGTCCTTGACAAGGACTCTTTGGTATTTGTCACGAAACGATCTTATCCCTTGAT
>CAZGKS010000006.1:0-341 GCA_964526275.1 uncultured Methylobacterium sp.
TAGAACACCATGCGCAGAGGAATACCGAAGCGCTCACGCAACGGCCGGGTCATCAGCCCGGAACGCGTCGTGGCGCCGACCAGCGTAAAGGGGGGAAGCTCGATCCGGACCGACCGCGCAGCAGGCCCCTCGCCGATCATCAGATCGAGCTGGAAATCCTCCATCGCGGGATAGAGAATTTCCTCAACCGCCGGGTTGAGGCGGTGAATTTCATCGATGAACAGCACGTCATGCGGCTCAAGATTGGTGAGCATCGCGGCAAGATCGCCCGCGCGCTCCAGCACTGGGCCGGAAGTCTGGCGCAGGTTGACGCCCATTTCGGCGGCAACGATGTGGGCCAG
>CAZGKS010000006.1:351-22060 GCA_964526275.1 uncultured Methylobacterium sp.
CATCGAGATTGGTGAGCTGCGCCGCCAGATCCCCCGCTTTTGCGATCACCGGGCCAGAGGTCGAGCGGAAATTCACGCCAAGCTCACGCGCGACAATCTGCGCCAAAGTGGTTTTGCCCAAGCCCGGCGGGCCGACAAACAGCACGTGATCAAGCGCCTCGCCGCGCGCCTTGGCGGCGGCGATGAACACCTTGAGGTTCTCCTGCGCCTGCGCCTGCCCGATAAACTCCCCCAGAACCAGCGGGCGGATGGTGGAATCGAGATCATCCCCGCGTTTTTCAGGGGTGAGAAGGCCGGGGCGCGCGGCGCCGCGCGGCGGTTGCATGCTCATTGTGCCGCCCTATGCTTCATTTCGCAAGCTCCCGTAATCCTTGGCGGATCAGCGCCGAGGCTTCCGCCGCCTCACCCAGGGCGCGCAAAGCTGTCGCGACCGCAGCTGCCGCCTGTGGTTGTCCATAACCCAGATTGACCAGCGCGGAAACCGCATCCTTGGCGTTGGAGGCAAGGCGTTGATCGTCAACATCCCCCACCAGCCGCAAGGCACCAATATCCGCCCCGTCCATACCGCCGAAAGCGGGCGCCTTGCCCTTGAGTTCCACGCAAATCCGTTCCGCCAGCTTTGGCCCCACGCCGGGCGAACGGGCTATGGCGGCTTTATCTTTGAGCGCGATCGCGCTGGCCAGCTCCGCCGGGCGCAACGTTGAAAGAATGGCCAGCCCGACCTTCTGCCCAACGCCCTGCACGCCTGTCAGCAAGGTGAACCACTCTTTTTCTGCCGCGCTCGCAAAGCCGAACAGGCGGATCATATCCTCCCGCACCACGGTTTCGATCAGCAGGGTGGCGGCCTCACCGGCTTGCGGCAGCGCTTGCAAGGTGCGCGCCGAACAATGGACCAGATAGCCCACGCCGTTGCAATCAAGGATCACGCAATCTTCAACGAAGGAATCGACCATTCCGCGTAATTTACCGATCATGCGATCCCTTTCCCGTACCATAGAACATGACCTGTTTTATGTCATGTTCCAAGCATGCGCCCTACCCCGCGATGATGCGCGTGGCAGATCGCAATGGCAAGCGCATCGGCCATATCATCGGTGGTAAAATCGGCCTTGGGCAGCAACACCTTCACCATCAGGCGGATCTGCGCTTTTTCGGCGTGCCCAGCCCCGACCACGCTTTTCTTGACCTGATTGGGGGCATATTCAAACACCGGCAGATGGTGCAAGGCAGGCACCAGCAACGCCACGCCGCGCGCAGCGCCCAGCTTGAGGGTCGCCCGCGCATCCTTGTTGACAAAGGTTTCCTCCACCGCCGCCTCATCGGGGGCATGGGCTGCGATAACCGCCTGCAACCCCGCGTAAATGGCGGTCAACCGCACGGCCAGATCGTCACCAGGGGCGGGTTTGATCACCCCGCAGGCGGCATAGCTCAAGCGGGATCCATCGAGATCGACCAAACCCCAGCCGGTATGGCGCAACCCTGGATCAATGCCCAGCACGCGCACCGCGCCCCGTTGGGTAAGGCCTGCGGCGCTCGCGCCCTTGCGCGCGCCAATATTCTCGCCAAGGTTCTCGCTTGGGCTCTCGCCGGGGTTTTTGGCAAGGTGAACCATCGGTGTGCTCACCCTTCGATAAAATGGGGCAGCAAGCGGTTGAGTTGCCCGCCCGCCGCCGATTTATCTTCCTGCATCAGCAAAGCCACGGGGCTGGAAGCGACCATGAAGATCGAGCAGATCACCGCGCCATGACCGAAATCGGCGGCGGTAAGTTTTTGCTGGCGGATAAACCCGCTGGCAAACGGGGGCGCGTCATCGCCAATCACCTGCCCGCGCTCGATCAGGCGGAAATATTCGCCCTCGCGCGCAAAGAGCGGTTTTTCGATATAGGAGCCGCCGATTTCCGGTAAGGTTTCGTGGTCATAGGCTGCGGGTACCAGATTGGCATGCCCGCGCGCGCGCCGCCACAATTCGGGCATCAGGCCCCGGCTGGCCAAAACCGCCTTCCAGAGCGGCTCGATAAATTGCGTATGGCATCCTGGAATGGCTTCCGCAAAATCGGCGCGCAGCACCCATTCCCACGGATAGAGCTTGAGCAACACGTCGATGGGCGCTTCAGCCAGATCGACAAACCCGCCCTCCGGGGTAAGGCCAATATCGGCCAGATCAAGCAAATCGACCGCACATCCGGCGGCCTGTGCCTGCTCTGCCAGATAATCACGCACCGCGACATCGTAAGGGTGCGCCCGCGCCGCCGCCAGATGCAGCCGATACGGCGCCCCGCCCCTTATCCCGCGAAGCGCGGCAACCAACGCGCCATCGAGCGCATTGAACTGGTCTACCCCGTCGGGCAACAGGCCGCATTCCATCCGGTCTTGCAGCCACAAAGCCTGAAACACCCCCGCTTCGAGCAAACCGGAAGGGGTATCTGCCGTATAGGCCAGAAGCTGCGGCGCGCTATGGCCGTCATAGCGAAAATCGAGCCGCGAATAGAGATTGCGCTCGCCCTTCGCCCAGCTTTTCTCAACGGGGGTGAAAAACGTTTCCGGCAAGCCTAAACGGGCAAGAATGGCCGGGGCCCGCACCGCCTCATCGACAAAGGCCAGCGCCATATCCTCCACCGCAATCGCTGCCGGAACCAGCACCTGCGCGATCTGCGCCCGGCTGAAGGCATAAGCGCCGCTTTCATCCCAATAGGGGCGCGCCCCTTCGGAATGGAAGGCAAAACCCCCGGCTTCAGCCCGGGCCTGCCAATTCTCGCGCGGGATGAGCGCCAATCTGCGCATGGCCTAGACCAACCGGCTTTGCACCAAAGCCGCGCCGATAAACCCGGCAAACAGCGGATGCGGCGCAAAGGGGCGCGATTTGAGTTCCGGATGGTATTGCACCCCGATAAACCACGGATGATCCGGATATTCCACCGTTTCGGGCAGCAAGCCATCCGGCGAAAGCCCCGCAAACAGCAGCCCTGCCTGCTCCAGCCGCTCGCGATACGCCATATTCACTTCATAGCGATGGCGATGGCGTTCCTCGATCTGCGTTGCGCCATACACGCTGGCAATGCGCGTATTGGCGCAAAGCACCGCCGGATACGCCCCAAGCCGCATCGTGCCGCCCATATCGCCGCCCGCCTGCCGCGTTTCGAGCGCGCCAGCCTGCATCCATTCTGTCATCAGCCCGACCACGGGGTCGGCGCAGGGGCCAAATTCGGTGGAGGAGGCGCCCGCAACCCCGGCAAGATTGCGCGCCGCCTCGATACACGCCATCTGCATGCCAAAACAGATCCCGAAATACGGCACCTTGCGCTCGCGCGCGAATTTGACCGCGGCGATCTTGCCTTCCGCCCCGCGCAGCCCGAACCCGCCCGGCACCAGAATGCCATGCACATGTTCCAGATGCGCGCTGGCATCCTCCCGCTCGAAAATTTCAGCGTCGATCCAATCGAGATGGACCTTCACCCGGTTGGCGATCCCGCCATGGACCAGCGCTTCGATCAGCGATTTATAGGCATCTTTCAGGCCGGTATATTTGCCGACAATGGCAATGGTCACTTCCCCTTCCGGGTTATGAATAATGGCGGAGATCGCCTTCCAGCGCGCCATATCAGGGGCAGGCGCCGCCTCTATCCCGAAGGCGGCCAGCACCTCGCGGTCCAGCCCATTGGCGGAATAGGCCAAAGGCACATCATAAATGGAGGCGACATCGCGCGCTTCAATGACCGCGCTTTCGCGGACATTGCAAAACAAGGCCAGTTTGCGCCGCTCGCTCTCGGGAATTTCGCGGTCGGTCCGGCACAGCAAAATATCGGGCTGGATACCAATCGAGCGCAAGGTCGCGACCGAATGTTGGGTCGGCTTGGTTTTAAGCTCGCCGGCGCTGGGAATATAGGGCAGCAGGGTCAGGTGCAGATACACCGCCGCCCCGCGCGGCAAATCGCTTTTGAGCTGGCGAATGGCCTCAAAAAACGGCAAGCCCTCAATATCCCCCACCGTGCCGCCAATCTCGACCAGCACGAAATCGTAGGCGTCGTTATCGGAGAGCACGAACGCCTTGATCGCATCGGTGACATGCGGAATGACCTGCACGGTTGCGCCCAGATAATCCCCGCGCCGCTCCTTGGCGATAATTTCCTGATAGATCCGCCCGGTGGTAATGTTATCATGCCGCGTGGCCGGGCGCCCGGTAAAGCGCTCGTAATGCCCAAGGTCGAGGTCGGTTTCCGCCCCGTCATCGGTTACAAACACCTCCCCGTGTTGATAGGGGCTCATGGTCCCCGGATCGACATTCAGGTAAGGGTCGAGCTTGCGAATGCGCACGCGGTAGCCGCGCGCTTGCAAGGTGGCCGCAAGGGCTGCGCCCGCAAGGCCTTTGCCAAGCGAGGACACCACGCCGCCAGTAATGAAAACATATCGGGTCATGGGAGAAGATCCTTATCCGCATGCACCTGATTCGTACAAAGAAAAAATAACCTATCCCCCCACAAACCCGTTTGGGCTGTGCATAAACCCCGCTGCACGCCTTACGAGGCTTGGCCGCGCCCCTCGCGCCACCACGCCAGCAGCACAAAAGCCAACAGCGCAAACAGCCCCGGCAGGCCGATCAACAGCCAGAACCGCTCGATCGCCCGCACCTCGCTAAGCTGCCCTGCCACAAAGCCCAGCGGCTGGAGCGGGCTTAAAAAAGCCGCTTCCCCCGCACTTATTTGCCGCGCTTGATTTTGGGCCGCTTCTGCCAAGCGCGCGCCAAGCGCTTGAGCATCGGTCGCGGCAAAAATCTCGGGCAGGCGCAACGTTCCCGCCTCATCTTGCAGCCGCTGCACGCTATGGGGCATCCCCGCCAGCAGCTGCGCCATGGCGGCCGGATCGCTCACCACCGCGCGCCATTCCGCGCTGTCCTCCCCGATCAAAAACGCGGCTTGCAGCGCGCCTTGTTCGAGCCCCTTACGTTGCTCAAGGCCATGAAACCCGCTTTGCTCGAAAGGGGTCTGCGCCCGCCACAGGCCCGGTTGCACCTCCTGCGGCGGCAGCATCCGCACGGCGCCATCGGGCAGCGTGAGTTTGAAATCTCCCGCGCCTGCCCCCAAAGTCTGGCGTTCAGCGACCAGCATTCCCGCTTCAAGCCGCAGATCAAGCCGCTCTTCATCCAGCTCCGGTTCCTTCATGAGCCAATGCACCAGCCGCCGCAGCAAAGGCTCATAGGGCCCACCGCCCGCATAGCCGCGCGCCCATAACCACAGCTGATCCGACAGCAGCAGCCCGACCCGGCCCTTGCCCTCATGCGCAACCACCAGCAGCGGCGCCCCCTCCGGCGCATCGAGCACGCTGATACCCGTCGCCTTGGTGCGGGCGGGCACATAGCGAAACCACGGCCCCCAGGGCAAATCCCCTGTCCCTGCTTCAGACCCTGCCCCTGCTTCCGCCCCCGGCAACAAACGGGTGATCGGGTGCTTGCGCCCGGTTGGGGAGCGTTGAGGCACAAACGCCCCCTCGCGCGCGGGCGCCAACCCCTCCACCGGCAAAATCGCCGCCAGCGGATGCGTACCGGCAGCGGCCGCCCCCGCTGCCATCCCTCCCAGCCCTGCGCCGAAAGGCAGGCGGCTTGGCCCCGGCCCTTGGGCCAGCTCCGGCCCGCCGCTGAGCAAAATCGCCCCGCCCGCCCGGACATAGCGCACCATATTCTCGAAATACGCGCTGGGCAGCACGCTTTGCCCGGAATAGCGATCAAGCAGGATCAGATCGAATTTATCGATCTTGTCGATGAATAAATCGCGCGTTGGAAACGCAATCAGCGATAATTCGTTGATCGGGGTCGCATCCTGTTTGTCCTGTGGCCGCAAAATCGTAAAATGCACCAGCGAGACATTGGGATCGCCCTTGAGAATATGCCGCCAGGTGCGTTGCCCGGCATGCGGCTCGCCGGAAACCAGCAGCACATTGAGCGCATCGCGCACCCCGCGAATGGCCACAAAAGCGCGGTTATTGCGCGTGGTTAGTTCGTTCTCGCCCGCCTCCAGCATGAATTCAAACGCATTCACCCCGGCCCGGTCGAGCACCACCGGCACCTCAACCTCCTGCCCGGCCTGCACGGCCAAAACCGCTTGCGCCTGCCCGTTCTGGCGGATCTGCAACGCCATCTTGCCCCTCTCAAGGCTATCCTTGCGTGGGCTAAAGGCGCGGCGCTCCCCCGTTTGCGCCCTAACGCGCAGCTTCACATGGGCCGCTTGCCCCACCAGCGCAAAAGCAGGCGCTTCCACCACTTCCAGCCAGCGGTCTTGTTCGCCGGGCACCCCCGTGATCAAGGCATGGAACGGCACCTGCGCCGCCCCTGCCCCTGAAAGCGGGCCATAGCCGCCCTTGCGCGGGGTGTCGGCGATCTGGCCGTCGGTAATCGCCACAATACCCGCCAGCTGCCCGGTTGGCAGGGTATCAAGCGCGGTCTCTATGCCGGCGAACAGCTTGGTACCTTCCGCTGTTTCGGTAACGGAAATCCGCCGCACCTCAAACCCGCGCGCGCGCAACGCTGCCTCCAGCGCCTGCGCGGCTGCGTTGCGTTGTTGCGGGCGCGGCCCCAGGCTTTGCGAGGCGCTTGCGTCTTCTGCCAGCAGCACAAGGCCCGGCAGAGCTGCACGCTCGATGCGCAGACCTTGGGGGGATAGCAGCGCCAACCCCACAACCAGCACGGCCAGCAACCGCCAGAACGCACCTTTTTGCCTGCGCCAGAGCGCATAAAAGGCAGGCAAGGCTGCAAGCCCGGCCAGCAGGATAATCCCCCAGAGCGGCAGGAGGGGCGCAAATTCCATCTCAATCCCGCCCCATGACGCGGTCAGCGGGCTCTGTGCGGTGTTTATCCCCCCGTTCATGGCCCAAGCCTTTTGAGCAAAGCAGGGATATGGATTTGATCGGCCTTGTAATTGCCGGTAAAGGCATAGAGCAACAGGTTGATTCCGCTGCGGATTGCCATCTCCCGCGCGCGCGGACGCGGATCTTCCATCGGGTAAAGCGGCCCGCCTTGGGCATCGAGCGCAAAGGCGGCCACCAGATCGGTATTGGTGACAATCACCGCGCTCACGCGGTCGCCCCCGCGCACCGGCGCAGCATTGGTGGGCCCAACCGTCCCGCTCTCTGCCTGTGACAAGGGCTCCGCCATGCTTTCACCCACCATGCGCCCTGAAAGCGCTTCGAGCAGATAAAAACTGCGGTATAAAACATGATCGCGCGGCACCAGCGCCAAAGCCGGAAGTTCAACCCCTTGCAGCGCTCTATGCAAGGTCCGCATCGCCTGGCTATCGCCCCGCAAGCGTCCGCCTTGCGCAGAATCGATCACCAACATGCCGCCTTGCCGCAAATAAGCGTTGAGCATGCCAGCCGCCTGCGCGGAAAGCGGCGGTTGATCAGGCTCGATCGCCCAATAGATCAGCGGGTAGAATACCAGCGGGTCACGCGCCGGATCGAGCCCGACAGGCTCCCCCAAAGCCAGCGATGTCCGTTCGGCTGCAAAGCGCGACAGCGCGGTCAGCCCCGCTTCCACCTTGCGCGCACGGGCACCATCCACGGGACGCATAAACCCCAACCGGGGCTTGAGCGCAGCGCGCATCGCCTGCACATCTGGCGCAAGGCTGGATGGGGAAAGGCTTGAAGGGAGCGCAGGGGAGAGCGCATTGGGGCGCGGGGGCATAGCATTGCCTTGCGCAAACGCGCGATCGGGCACCCCAGCCACCATAAAGAGCGCCAGCAGGAATAGCACCAGCATCCCCCCCAACAAAGGCCCCGCCCCGGCCTGTGCCCTGCTCGGCAAACGCCGCCGCCCCGCATGTAACCCCGCGCGCCCCAGTGTCAGCGCGCCATCGAGCGCCAGCAATCCCAGCGCGAGCGCCAGCAGGTATCCACGTAAATCGATCCGCACCGTGCCAAGCATAGGGTAGGTTACGGCCCCGGCTTGCTCAACAGGCACAAGATCCGGAGGTATAGCGTCCATCCCGGCCCGCAGCACCTGCACCGCCAGCGCGACCGGGCCAGCGCCATAAAACCCCGCCGGATGCTTTTGTGAGGCAGGCTGTGCAAATCCGCGTTTCACCCCCTCTATCCCCACAACTTGCCCCGCCAATTGCCCAAAACCATCCAGCAGACGATCCGGCGCGAGCAAGGCCGCCCCCGATACAGGCGCGCGCGAAAGCTCGGCTCCGGCCTCGACTTGAGGATTTTGCCCCGATTTACGCTCAAAATCCAGCATCCTCGGCGCTTGTTCGACCAATTTGCGCATTATCTCGACAAATAACCCGGAAATCGGCAAATTCGACCAATCCGGCCCCGCCCCGATATGGAACAGCACCAGACGGCCATTCCCAAGGCTTGTACCAAGGTTTGCGGGCTGGGCGCTGCCCGGTTGCGCCCGCAAAGCGGCGCCTTCGCGCACGCTGATCAGCGGCGTGCCATCCTCCAGGGCGGCCCATATCTGCGCTTCCTGTGCCAATTCGGCGCGTGGCAACATCTGGGCCTGCACCCGCACCGCAAGATCCCGCGCCAGCGCGCCAAAAGGCGAAGACGGTGCAAACGGCGCCAGTGCTTGCGGTTGCTCCCACGACAAAGCGCCCTGCAATCGCCGCACATTCTCCCGCAACGGCACGGCGAGCAAGAGATCCTCGCTCTCGCCCATGCCAAGGCTGGCAAAGCGCACCAGCGTACCGCCCGCGTGCAAAAACGCCGCCAAAGCCTGCGACTGGACGGGAGACAAAACCGGATAATCCACTAAAATCACGACCTCCGCGCCGTGATCGAGCGCAGCACGCACAGGGTCTTGCGCGGCCTTGCTATGCGACACGGCCAGCAGATCGGCATAGGGTTCGAGCGCTTTTTCCACATAATACGCGCCGGAAAGCAGCTTTTGGACCCCCTCCCCCGTTTGGCCGGAAACCACCGCAACCTTGCGCCTTTGGGTGGAACCATCGACCAATTGCACCGCGCCGGCATGGTTCTGGCCGGCAATCTCCACCCTGTCGCTGGCGCGCAGCAGGGCTTGCGCCAACGGCAGAAGGATCTGGTGTCGCTTCTCCCCCGGCGCAAAGCGGGCCGCAACGCTGCCCAAAACGCGCCCTTGCGCATCCTTGGCCTGCACCACCGCAGCAAGCGCAGAATGCGCAAACGGGCGCACCAGATCCACCGCAAAGCCGGTTTCCTGCGCCTGCAACGCCGAAAGCGCGGCAAATTCGCCGCGTTCAGGTACAAAAAACCGCAGCGAAAGCCCCGCTTGGGTAAACTGCGCCAGCGCATCCTGCCAAGCGTGTATGTGCCCCCCTGCAGGCGCGTCATCTACCACAACACCGCCCGTAAACACCGCCACATTGGCCTTGGCCTGCACGGCAAGGCGCAAAGCCTCGGGCAGGGCCACCGCGAAAGCCTTCGGTGTCAGCGCCTGCACCCTTGCCAAGGCGGTCTCCTTGCGCTCGAAAACGGGAAGACCGCGCCCTGCTTCGCTGGCAACCAGCAGCGCCACGGGTGCCTGCGCGGAAGTGGGCTGCGAACCATCCGAGCCGCCAGCCTGCGGGATCGCCGCGCCCTCCGCCGCAAGAAACGCGCGTACCGCCTGCTGCATCTGCGCCCAGACCGGCGCGCTGACAAAACTGTCATCGATAAGGATCACCTGCCGATGCGGGCCAGATACCGCCCGGTCGGCAATCGGCACAGGCTCGACCCATGGCGCAGCGGCCGCCAGCACCAGCGCGCTAACCAGCGCCAGCCGCACCAGAAGCCACCACCACGGCAAACTGTTGGCGCTCGGTTGCGCGGGCGCCAGATCGGCAACCAAGGGCAGGGTTGGCAAGCGTATACGGCGCGGCGCGGGGGGTATCCGCTTGAGCAGCCACCACAAAACCGGCATGCTAAGCAAGCCCCACAGCGCCAGCGGTGCCAGAAAACCGAGCCCGCTCATCGGCTCACGCTCACCCCGGACCCCGCTTGTGCACCATAACTATGTGCGTCAAAAGTGCGTGTACCAAAATCACGGGCCCCAAGCCGCACCGTAATATCCAGCAGGCTCAATGCGGCTGGGTGATCGGTCCTGTGCCGCAGCAGCGCAAAGCCATGCGCCTGCGCCAACCGCGCTAAGGCAGCTTCAAACGCGGCCAGCCGCGCCTGATACGCGGTGCGCATAAGCTGCGCTTGCCCCACTGGCCATATTCCGGGGCTGCCTGGTTCAAAGAACACACTCTCGCCCGAAAACGGGAAATCTGCCTCTGCCGGATCGCGAAGGAGCACCAGCACCCCGCCAATCCCGCGCGCGGCAAACGCCTTGAGCTGCGCGGCAAGCGTTTCCAGCGGCACAATGAAATCCGAGAACAAAACCACCCGCTCGCGCTCGCGCATCCGCGCTGCCTCTGGCAAGGGGAGCGGTTTGCCTGCCCCCAGACCATGGGCAAGCGCCAGCCCAAACCGGTCGATAATCTGCCGGTTGGCACTGGGCGGGTGCAGACCGCAAAGCCCCGCGCGCTCCCCCTGGCATACCAGCAAATGCGCCAAAGCCAGCATCAGTACCAGTGCCCGCGCGCGCTTTTCTGGCCCGTACGAGGCAAAAGCCATGGAAGCTCCGCAATCGGCATGGAGCCAATATGTGGCTGCGCTTTCCTGTTCTTGTTCGCGCACAAAATAGCCCGGCCCGCGCGCCGAGCGCCGCCAATCGATCCGGGCGGTGCCCTCTCCCAAGGCGAGCGGGCGATATTCAAAGAAGGTCTCGCCCGGCCCGGCGCGCCTGCGCCCATGCAGACCATAGAGCGTTTGCATAGCGAGGTGCCGCGCTTCGAGCATCATGGCGGGCATTTGCGCGGCCAAAACATGAGCTTGCGCCTGCAACGCGGGCATGTTTGCCCCCCCGGCGCCAAACACCCCTGTAGCGGGTGCTGTGCCAGCTCCAACAGCGGGGGAAGAAGGCCGCCTTGCCATGGCTTATCCGTGCCGTAGCGTGCGCGCTGCCAGGGTGGCGATCAATGCTTCAAGCTGCACCCCCTGCGCGCGCGCCGCAAAGGTGAGCGCCATGCGGTGCCGCAGAACCGGCACGGCCAGCGCATAAACATCTTCCGTGGAAGGCGAAAGCCGCCCCTCCAGCAGCGCTCTGGCGCGCGCGGCCAGCATGAGCGCCTGCCCGGCGCGCGGGCCCGGCCCCCATTCGAGCGCTGCGGCCTCGCTGGCACCTGAGCCGGGACGCGCAGCGCGCACCAGATCGAGCATGGCCTCCACCACGCGCTCGCCCACCGGCAGCGCCCGCACCAGCCGTTGCGCTTCAAGCAGGGTTTGGGCGGCAAACACCGGCTCAGGCCCGCTGTCGCCAAGGCGGGTGGTTTCGATCATCATGCGTTTTTCAGCGGCGCGATCGGGGTAATCCACCCGGATTTCAAGCAAAAAGCGATCCAGTTGCGCCTCGGGCAGCGGGTAGGTCCCCTCTTGTTCGATCGGGTTTTGTGTCGCCAGCACATGGAAAGGTTTGGGCAAGGCGTGCCGCTCCCCGGCAATGCTCACCGCCCCTTCCTGCATGGCTTGCAGCAAGGCCGATTGCGTGCGCGGGCTGGCGCGGTTGATTTCATCGGCCATGACCAGTTCGGCAAAAACCGGCCCGCGAATAAACCGGAAAGCGCGCCCCTGCGGGCCTTCTTCGAGAATTTCACTGCCCAGAATATCGGCGGGCATGAGATCGGGCGTGAACTGGATCCGCCGGGAATCAAGCCCCAGCACGCGCCCGAGCGTTTCCACCAGCCGCGTTTTGGCAAGCCCCGGCACCCCGACCAGCAGGGCATGCCCGCCGGAAAGCAGCGTGATCAAGGCCAGATCGATCACGTCCTGCTGGCCAAAAATCACCCGGCCGATTTCTGTGCGCGCCTTGTGCAGCAACCCGGCCATGGTTTCGGCCGCCAGAATCAAGCCATCCGCTTCGGGTTGTGGATCTGGAAAGGGTGTATCCTGCAACATCTTGTCCTGCGGTCGGGCGTGTTTGGGGCTCATGGGGGCAAAGCTCTGCTTTCAGGATAAAACCGATGTGAAACCTCTCATAAGGGCTATCCGGTTTCAACGCGGGTATTTTAATGCCTGGAGCAGGATGTGTTTTAACAAAAACATACCCTGCTCTTACCTCGATATGGAAGAATGCGTCTTTTGCGTTCGATGATTCCATCAAAAGCAAAAACGCGATGAAGGTAACGGTTTTTGCTAGGGCGCGTAAAGCGGTTTTGTTGATTTCGCTCGCGCATAAAACGCGCTATAAGGGCGCCATGTGCGCTCAAAACCTGAAGTCCCCTCAAAAAACCACACCCGATACCCCCTTGGACCCTTCTCCCACGGATAAAACCTTGGCGCCGTTAGCCGCTGCTTTGACGGCCCTGCAAGCAAACCCCGGCGAAACAGCCCAAAAATCCCTGCCGCCCATCGAGCGCTGGCACCCGCCGTTTTGCGGCCAAATCCCGATGCGGATTGCCGCCGACGGGACATGGTTTTACAACGGCACGCCCATCGCGCGCCCTGCCCTTGTGGCGCTGTTTGCCTCGGTACTGCGCTTTGCGCATAACCGCTACGAACTGGTCACCCCGGTGGAATGCGTTGAAATCACCGTGGAGGACCTGCCGTTTCTGGCAGTGCAGATGCGCCCAACCGCCACCGGGCTTAGCATCCACACCGCGCTGGGCGATGGGGTGGAAATCGGCCCACAGCACCCGCTGCGGTTTGATCTCGATCGCCAAGGCGGGTTCAAGCCCGCCGTACTGGTGCGGCGCGGCTTGTGGGCGCGTTTTTCGCGCGCGCTGGCCTTTGATCTGGTGGATCACCTGCAACCGGCTCCCCACCCTGCCTTGCTCCCCCACCCTGCCTTGGCGCCTCTGCCGCCCAAGCATGAGCCCGTTTTAGGCATTGCCAGCCAGGGCGCCTTTTTTTCGCTGCCCACAGAGCCCCTGCCGGTAGAGCCGCTGCCCGCAAAATCCATGCTCGCAGGGCCGCTGTCATGATCCCCGCCCCCGCGTCCCCCGCGCAAGGTTGCCTGCCAGAAACACTGGCGCAGGACGAAACCGCCTTGCGCGCCCATCTGCAGGGGCGGCTATTGCCCGCCCCGCTCTCGCCGGAGGCAGATTTGGAGCGCTTTGGCTGCCACGAAATCGCGGGCATTCCCGCAGAGCCGGAATTTTTCGCAACCGCCAGTCCGGCGGCAGTTTTGCTGGCGCTTGTGCCGCGCAAAACCGGTTTTGGCGTACTGTTAACGGAGCGCGCGGCGCATTTGCGGCGGCATGCCGGGCAGGTTGCGTTTCCGGGCGGGCGCGTTGAGCCCGGCGAGAGCGCGCAACAGGCCGCCTTGCGTGAAGCACACGAAGAAATTGGCCTCAACCCAGCTTTTGTTGCACCGCTGGGCTTCATGCCGCCTTATTTTTCAGGCACTGGCTACCGGGTCCAGCCCGTGGTGGCCCTTGTGGATGCAAAAGCGCCTTTCACGGCCGACCCCTCCGAGGTCGCGCGCATTTTCGAGGTGCCGCTGCGCGTGGTGCTCGATCTTGCGAACTACCGCCATTCAACGATTTTTTGGCGTGAGCGCGAGCGTAAATATTATTTTCTTGATCACGAAGGTGCTTATATCTGGGGCGTAACGGCCGGAATTCTCCACCGTTTTGCGACCACCTGCTGCACCCTTACGGAGCTGCCATGACCCGCGTTTTTCTGGAACTTTCCACCTTGTTCCTGCTGCCCTTTGCCGCTTACGCCTTGTTCTCGATGTGGCATGGCCGCCACCCGCGCGAAGCCAGGCGAATTCTCGAAGCCAAAGCCCTGCGCTGGCAGGCCCTGTTCGGGCTGCTGCTGGTCGCGGCCACGCTGTTTTATGTCGGTTTGACCACACCGAACCATCAAGGGGCCTATTCACCGGCCACCTTCAAGGATGGTAAATTTATCAGCGGGAAGGTCGATTGACCCCCACCCCAGCCCCCCTCCCCGCGTCCGCAGCTTTTGCCGCCCTGCTGGCGGAACCAGCGGTTGCGCGCCTGCTGGCCGTGCTTAACCCGCCGGGCGAGGAAACACGGCTGGTGGGCGGAGCGGTGCGCAACGCCCTGCTCGGCTTGGCGCAAACCGATATCGACCTTGCCACCACCCTCCTGCCCGATACCGTGATGGCCGCCGCCCGCGCGGAGGGGCTCAAAGCCGTGCCCACCGGCTATGAGCACGGCACGATCACCGTGCTGGTTGCCGGCAAGCCCTTCGAGATCACCACCTTGCGCGAGGATATTGCCACCGATGGCCGCCATGCCAAGGTGCGTTTCGGGCGGGATTTTGCGCGCGATGCCCATAGGCGGGATTTTACCCTCAACGCCCTCTCGCTCGATGCCGCCGGGCGCCTGTATGATTATACCGGCGGCCTTGCCGATTTACACGCCCGCAAGGTGCGTTTTATTGGCCTGCCCGCCACCCGCCTGCAGGAGGATTACCTGCGAGGATTGCGGTTCTTGCGGTTTTCCGCGCAATATTCCGGTGCGCTTGATCCTGAAGGGCTGGCCGCCATCCGCGCGGCCAAAGCAGGCTATGCCCAGCTTTCCCGCGAGCGCGTGCGGCAGGAAAGCCTTAAACTGCTCGTCGCGCCGCAGGCCGCCCGCGTGCTCGCGCCCGCAGCCGATATTCTGGAATGCCTTTGGGGATTACCGGTCGATGCCGCCTTTTTTGCCCGCCGCATCGCCTTGCCGGAGCCCACAGACGCCCTTGCCCGCCTTGCCGCGATTATAAAGCTCGACACGCAAACCCTCGCCGTGCTGCGCGAAAGCCTGCGCCTCACCCATGCCGAATACCGCGCTTTGGCCGCCTTGCTTGCCGCTGAACACGCCTATACCCACCCGCCCGCACCCTTGAGCGGGCTCGACGCCCTGCTGCTGCATCCGCAAGCGGCCAGCGCGGGCGCGGAAGCCTTGATCCGGCTTAGCCTGCGCACCGACACCCCCGCCCTGCTGGCGGCTTTGCCGCGCCTGCATGCCCCGCCGAAATTTTATCCAACCGGTGAGGATCTGCTGGCTTTGGGGGTGCCGTCCGGCCCGAGAATCGGTGCCCTGCTGCACGCTGCGCGCCATGCCTGGGCGCAAGCGGGGTTTGCGCAGGAAGAGGCGGGGCAGCGGGCGCTTCTTGCTGCGATTTTGGCGCAAAATCTCGCTAATCCGGACAGCGCCTGACGCTGCCCCCTGACTCTGCCCCCTGACTCTGCCCCCCGTGACTCTCCTCCCGTGACGCCCCTCCTGCGGCGCTGGCATAGGCTGGCGGGCCCCCTATGCGCTCCCCGTTACGGCCAGCGGACACTCGGCGGCATGGAAGAGAGAATGGAGTCGATATTCCCGCCGGTTTTGAGCCCGAAAATCGTCCCGCGATCATAAAGCAGGTTGAATTCCACATAGCGCCCGCGCTGCACCTGCTGCGCTTCCCGCTCGGCGGGCGACCAGGCCTTGCCGATATTGGCGCGCATAAGCCCCGGATACACCGCCAGAAACGCCTCCCCCACGGCCTGCGTGAAGGCGAAATCCGCCTCCCAGTTGCCGCTATCGACGTGATCATAAAAAATTCCGCCAATGCCGCGCGGTTCATCGCGATGCGCCAGATGAAAATAGCGGTCGCACCATGCCTTATAGGCGGCATAATCGCGCCCATGCGCTTCGCAAGGGGCCTGCATCGCGGCATGGAAAGCGCGCGTATCGGGGTCGTCCTGCACGCGGCGCGCGGCCAGCATGGGGGTGAGATCCGCCCCGCCGCCAAACCACGCCTTGGAGGTGACCACGAACCGCGTATTCATATGCACGGTCGGGGCATGCGGGTTCCACGGATGCGCGATCAGCGAAATTCCGGTGGCGGCAAAGCGGGGATCCGCCTCCGCGCCGGGAATTTGCCCGGCAAATTCCGGGGAAAACCGCCCGAAAACATGGCTGACATGCACCCCCGCTTTTTCAAACACCCGCCCGCGTAACATGCCCATCTGCCCGCCCCCGCCGGGGGAGCCATCTGGGTTGGTACGCACCCAAGGCTTTAATTCCGCCGTGCCGGGGGTTTGTGCTTGCGCAAAAAACGGCCCTTGCGCTTGCGCCTCGATCGCTTCAAAGGCGGTCAGGATCCGCCCTTGCAACGCCATAAACCACGCCTGCGCCTGCGCCAGATGCTGCTGTGTCGCCGTCTCTTCTATCAAGGCCATCGCCCTATCCTCCTGTTCGGCCTGCTCTTTTTTGGCCAATCGCATGCATTTGGGGGGAATCTTTTCACAATCCCCCAAAAGCCGCCCGCACCCCCGATAGGAGCACATAAAGCCCCAGGGCGACAAAGCAAACCCCGAACACGGCATCGAATACAAAGCTGTAACGCGCGTGCAAAGCGCGCATGGGCGCCGATGAGAAAACCAGCGCATACCCGCCATAGATCAACACCGAATTGAGCATCGCCAAGGGCGCAAAGGCCAATGCCTGCCCAAAGGAAGCCCCCATGCCGTAAAACCACGTCATAAAAGCCATCCAAAACATAAGGGATTTGGGGTTGGTTGCATTGACAAAAACCCCGCGCCAATACGCCGCCCCCGCCGCCATGGGTGCCAAAGCCTTTTGTGTTTGCGGCTCCCCCCGCCCTCGCGCAAAAGCAAAGCTGCGCACACCCAAAAACAGCAAATACCCGCCCCCGATCATCTTGAGCCCGATGCCTGAAGCAGGGTGCAGCGTGAGCAAAGCCGCCAGACCGCTGGCCGCCAGCGTGCACCAGATCACGGTGACACTGGCAATCCCCAACACCATGATCACCGCGATCTTGCGACCATGGCGCATGCCCGCTTGGCTCACCAGCACCGCATTGGGGCCGGGGGCGAGTTGGGAAACAACCAGCACCGCCCAAGCGCTCAGATACATCGACACCATGAAACGACCCTTTTATGAAACAACCCTTTGATCCCCAGTCGCTACAAACAAGCTTTTATGGATCCGCTTGTTGAGCGCAAAATGTTTTTGTCTGGCCTCCGAAACACCCCGCCCACTGGCAAAAATCCCGCCCACTGGCAAAAATCCCGCCCACTGGCAAAAATCAGGATAGAGCAAGGAACTTGCGGGCAAAAATCCGCGCCACAAAAATCCGCGCCGCAGGGTACCCCCGCCCCTCAAAGGTCAATTTCTCTCCCCCATGGGTGCAAATCCGCCCACTTGACGCAAGGCCTCGCCCACCAGCATCGCTCCCGCCACCGCAATATTGAGCGAGCGCAACCCCGGCTGCATGGGGATAACCACCCGCGCTTCCGCCGCTTGGTGCACATAATCCGGCGCGCCCGCGCTCTCACGCCCAAGGAGCACGATATCGCCGGGGTGGAACGTAAAATCGCAATGGCGCACCGCTCCCTTGGTGGTCGACAGCACAAGCCGGTGCCCCTGTGCGCGCCGCCAGGCCTCAAAATGCGGGAACGATACATGCCGCACCAAGGTCACATGCTGCAAATAATCGAGCCCCGCGCGCTTTAAATTGCGGTCTGAGGCATCAAACCCGCAAGGTTCGATCAAATCGACCGGCACGCCAAGACATGCGCCAAGCCGCATCAAGGTGCCGGCATTTTGCGCAATATCGGGCTCGAACAACGCCAGACGAATCGGCGCAGGCTGCAAGGGTGCGCGCATCGGCACAAGGGAGGGAGCAAGTTCGACCATGGTTACCCCTTATCAAGTGCAAAAGAGATGGACAAGCGCGTAAGACGGTGCCAAAAGCCTGATGTTTGAACAGGCTGCGCGTGGGCAGCGATTCCGCAGGGCGTTCATGCCCGGAACCGCCTCCCCATTATGCAGCAGCGTATCCGGCGTTTCGGGCGCTTCTTGGTTTGGGAAGGATGATACCGTGGCAGAGCATGGCACAAGCACGTTAGCGAGCGGCGAAGGCACGCGTCGCGATTTCCTGTTTCTGGCAACCAGCGCTGCGGGCGCGGTCGCTGGCGGCGCGGCCTTGTGGCCACTGATCAACCAGATGTGGCCCGATGCTGCAACCATCGCCGCAGGGGCGCCGGTGGAGGTTGACCTGTCCCCGATCGGCGAAGGCAAGGCGATCACGCTCAAATGGCGCGGCAAACCGATTTTCGTGCGCCATCGCACCGCCGCTGAAATCGCGCAGGCCCGCAAGGATGACACCGCTGCCCTGCCCGACAAGCACACCGATGCCTCGCGCATCAAGGCCTTCAATGGCAAGTCACAAGATCAATGGATCATCGTTTATGGCAATTGCACCCATTTGGGCTGCGTGCCGATTGGCTTTTCGGGCGATTATAACGGCTGGTATTGCCCCTGCCACGGCTCGCATTACGACGTTTCAGGCCGTATCCGCAAAGGCCCGGCGCCGCGCAATCTCGATATACCGGAATTTGCATTCCTGTCCGCCACCAAAATTCGCATCGGCTAAGAGGATCGGAGAAAACCATGGTTGAGCATCACTCCTCTTATGTGCCAAAATTCGGCATTACCCGCTGGCTCGATGACCGGCTGCCGATTTTGCGCCTGGCGCATGATTCGGCGGTCTCCTTCCCGGTGCCGCGCAATCTCAATTATTTCTGGACCTTCGGCGCGATTTTGATGTTCATGCTGGTGGCACAATTGGTCACCGGTATCGTGCTGGTGATGCATTATACGCCGCATGTCGATATGGCGTTCAATTCCGTTGAACATATCATGCGGGATGTAAATTACGGCTGGTTGCTGCGCTATATGCATGCCAATGGCGCCTCGATGTTTTTTGTCGCGGTTTATATCCACATTCTGCGCGGCATGTATTACGGCTCCTACAAATCCCCGCGCGAAGTGCTGTGGATTTTGGGCGTTGTGATCTTTTTGCTGATGATGGCGACCGCCTTCATGGGCTATGTGCTGCCTTGGGGGCAGATGTCGTTCTGGGGCGCAACCGTGATCACCAACCTGTTCTCGGCGATTCCGGGGGTGGGGGAAACCATCGTTACCTGGCTGTGGGGTGGCTATTCGGTTGATAACCCGACGCTCAACCGCTTCTTCTCGCTGCATTATCTGCTGCCCTTCATGATTGTTGGCGTGGTTGCGCTCCATATCTGGGCGCTGCACCATGTCGGCCAGAACAACCCGGCAGGCGTCGAGATGAAAGATCTGGGTAAGGACACCATGCCCTTTACCCCCTATGCCACCGTGAAAGACCTGTTCGCCATGGTCTGCTTCATGATTTTCTTTGCCTGGTTCGTGTTTTATAACCCGAATTTCCTCGGCCATGCCGATAACTACATCCCGGCTGATGCGCTCAAAACCCCGGCCCATATCGTACCGGAATGGTATTTCCTGCCCTTTTATGGCATTTTGCGCGCGATCCCGGACAAATTGGGCGGCGTGATTGCCATGTTCGCCTCGATCGGCATTCTGGTCTTCCTGCCATGGCTGGATACCTCAAAGGTGCGTTCTGGCCGCTATCGCCCGGTTTTCAAGGTGTTTTTCTGGGTATTTGTCGTGGTGTGCATCCTGCTCGGCTATACCGGTTCGCAGCCAACCGACAAGGTAGTGCTAAGCTTGGGCGGCAAGACCATCCTCGATATGGTGGGTTTTGCGCAGATCCTCACCTTCATGTATTTCGCCTATTTCATCCCGGTTCTGCCCCTGCTCGGGCTGTTCGAGAAAACCCGGCCCGTTCCTGCCTCCATCGCGGATGCGATTGCGGCTGATACCGCCAACCACGCCTGAGCGAAGGAGAAATCCCATGGCAAATCTTTCCATCCGTTCGCTGCTTGGCGCGCTTTCGCTCACCATCGGGCTGGCCGTACCGGCTTTGGCCGCTGGCAATACCGCCCATCCGCCTGCCCAGAAATGGAGCTTTTCGGGCCCGTTTGGCACCTATGACCGCGCCCAGCTTCAGCGCGGGTTCAAGGTCTACAAGGAGGTCTGCGCGGCGTGCCATTCGCTCAATCTGGTCGCCTTCCGCACGCTCAGTCAGCCTGGCGGCCCCGGCTTCAGCGAAGGGCAGGTCAAAACCCTCGCCGCAGAATACAAGGTCAAGGACGGCCCGAACGATCAAGGTGAAATGTTCGAGCGGCCCGCCCGCCCGGCAGATCGCTTCCCGCGGGTTTTCGCCAATGATGAAGCCGCCAAGGTCGCCAATGGCGGCGCGGTCCCTCCGGATTTTTCGGTAATTGCCAAAGCGCGTACCTATGAGCGCGGTTTCCCGATCTTCCTGTGGGATGTGCTGGTCCAATATCAGGAACAGGGTGTCGATTACATCGTGGCCTTGCTCAACGGCTATGGCCAAGCCCCGCATGGGGTAACGGTTGAACCGGGCCTGCATTACAATGCTTATTTTCCCGGCAATAAAATCGCCATGGCCGATCCGCTGATCGCCGTGATCGACGAGAAGGGCAAGCCCAACGACCCCAATTTCTACACCGACGGCACGGTTATAACCCGCGAACAGGTTGCAAAAGACTTGGCCGCCTTCCTGATGTGGACCGCAGAACCGCATATGGAGGCGCGCAAGCATACCGGTGCCAAGGTCATGCTGTGGTTGATTCTTCTGGCTTCTCTGCTGTATTTCACGAAAAAGCGGATCTGGGCGCGCATCGGCCATTAAGATCTTTGCCAGAGCGTGACGTGTTTAACCGGAAATGCGTCACGCTCGTATCTCAAGGTTGAAAAACGCGTCTTTTGCTTTTTATGTTTCCACCAAAAGCAAAAGACGCAAGGCGCAGTGAGACGCTCCTCCCTTGAGACGCTCCCCAAAACACGCTGTTTTGGGCGAAATCACGCCCCGGCTTTGTAGGTGGCCACCTCATCGGGCCCGCCAAGGCTTAGCGCCTCGCTGCCTTCCACCGCGCGCTTGGCAAGGCCCGCCAGCACCTTGCCCGAACCACATTCGATAAAGCGGGTAAGTCCGGCCTGCCCCAGCCAGGCCATGCTCTCGCGCCAGCGTACGGAACCGGTGACCTGCGCAACCAAATGATGGCGAATAGCCTCTGGATCGCTGACCGCTTCCGCCACCACATTGGCGACCACCGGAACCTTGGGGGGGTGGATGACCACCCCGGTCAAAGCCTGTGCCATGCGCTCGGCGGCCGGTTGCATCAAGCGGGAATGAAACGGCGCAGAAACCGGCAACAGCACCGCGCGCTTAACCCCGCGCGTTTTGGCGATAGCGCAAGCGCGGTCAATCGCCGCGACATGGCCCGAGAGCACAACCTGCCCGCCGCCATTATCGTTGGCGACATCGCAAATCTCGCCCTGTGCGGCCTCGGCGGCAATTTCTGCGGCCAGAGCGCCATCCGCCCCCAGCAAAGCCGCCATAGCCCCCTGCCCGACCGGAACGGCCGCCTGCATGGCATCCCCCCTTATGCGTAAAAGCCGCGCGGTATCGGCCAGCGAGAGCGCGCCTACCGCCGCCAAAGCAGAATATTCGCCCAAGGAATGCCCGGCGACAAAGGCGGCATCGCGCGCAAGATCGAGCCCGGTTTCTGCCTCCAGCACCTTGATCACCGCGAGCGAATGCGCCATCAGCGCCGGTTGCGCGTTGGCGGTCAGCGTGAGCGCGGTCTCCGGCCCCTCGAACATCAGGGCCGAAAGGTTCTGCCCAAGCGTGGCATCCACTTCCGCAAAGACCGCGCGCGCGGGCGCGAAAGCTTCCGCCAGTGCCTTGCCCATGCCGACCGCCTGGCTGCCTTGCCCAGGAAACAAAAATGCAATTTTTGCCATAAGCTCCTCCTGTTTTTCTTCGAATGCGAGGGCTGGCC